>CAZRHS010000032.1:0-15331 GCA_964600045.1 uncultured Clostridium sp. | reverse complement strand
ATGCCGTTATCTCAACTCTCGTAATATTCCATGGCGTCATTCGCCAGCCGTTCAAACCGGGCCTGATACTCCGGCGCTACAAAAATTCCGCTAAAGCTGTTTCCGTTCATTGAATAATAGCGGCTGAGCGCCTCGGTAATTCCCTGCATATCCAAAATTGACTCGTTGGCAAGCGCGTCTGAAAGCGTTCGGTTAAAGTTTGTATATTCAAGCCCGTTTCGCTTTTCAACATAATATGGGCTTATTTCATTGCCAAGCACCACCACGCCGTTAAAACGGGTAAGATCATCGCTTCCGTATACCCAAACAAGATATTCGTCACTGCGCCCGCCGAAGCTGCCCCGGCACATAAGTGCCTCGTCAAGCGCGAAAACAATCGGTTCTCCGATGCGTTCACGAACAGCCTTAAGCCATGCCGTCGCTCCGATAAAATCGCCGCGCTTGGGCAGGTTTTGCTTGCGCGGGTCATACTTTGGCAGCACAGCGGTTTTTCTGTTTATCAAATCCTCCTCAACACGATGTTCCAACAGGCTTACAATATATTCGGGAGGCTTGCGCGTTCCGGTTTCCCAGTTCTGAACGGTGCGGAAGGGAATATTATACCTTGCGGCAAATTCGCTTTGCGTATCCCCAAGACTTTTGCGCATTTCACGAATTTCCATATCAATCACCTCGGATTTACAATACACCCATTGGGTGTATTTTGTCAACTGCAAACGGAAGATTACACAAAAACAGCGGCAGCCCTTTCGGGTTGCCGCTTAATTATTGGGTTATGCGGTTTTTATGAAGCTTACTGCTTCTTGGCCTTCTGCGCCTTGATGGCCTCGGTGAGCATCGGGGTTACCTTGAACAGGTCGCCGCAGATGCCGTAGTCGGCAATCTCGAATATGGGCGCGGTCTCGTTGGTGTTAACCGCTATGATGCACTCGGAATCCTGCATACCGGCCTTGTGCTGGATAGCGCCGGAAATACCGAGGGCGATATATACCTTAGGATGTACGGTCTTACCGGTCTGGCCAACCTGATGATCGGAGGAGAGCCAGCCATTGTCTATAACCGCACGGCTGCCGCCGACAACGCCGCCCAGAGCCTCAGCCAGGTCCTCGGCAAGCTTAATGCCAAGCTCAACATTCTTGCTGATACCACGACCGACGGATACTACGAAGTCCGCGCCGATCAGGTCAACTATCTTCTTGGCAGCCTTTACGACTTCCACAACCTCGGTCTTTACGTCGGCCTCGGTCAGCTTGACCTCGGGACGTACGATTTCAACCGCGTCAGCCTTAGCCTGGTTGAACTCAGCCCTGCGCATAACGCCGGGGCGTACGGTTGCCATGGAAGGACGGAAACGGGGGCAGATGATGGAGGCCATAAGGTGACCGCCGAAAGCAGGACGGGTCATCTTCAGGTCGCGGGAGACGTCGTGCGCCTGGCCCATAACCATAGCGGTATCCATCTTGGCGATCTTCTCCTCATCAAGGGTGGAAGCGCCGCGCAGGAAGTCCTTATAGATGTCCATATCAACATCAAGGTGCGTGCAGTCCGCGCAAAGGCCGGTGTGCAGGCGAGCCGCGCAGCGGGGGCCAAGGTCACGGCCGATGTTGCTTGCGCCGATCAGGAACGCTTCAGGCTTGAGCTCCTCGATAGTGTCGCAAATTACCTTGGTGTAGGCATCGGTGGTGTAGTACTTAAGAAGGGGGGATTCGCAAAGGATTATCTTATCCGCGCCGTAGCCGGCAAGCTCCTTGCACAGGCCCTCCACATTGTCGCCGAGAAGCAGACCGCAGAGCTTTACGCCCAGCTCGTCCGCAAGCTTACGGCCTTCCGAGATAAGCTCGAAATCGGTGGGCATCAGTTTGCCTTCGCGCTGCTCGCAGAATACCCAAACGTCCTTAAAGGCGGCTATATCCATGCTATTGTAAGCCATGTTTGTTCTCCTTTCTCCTTAGATAATGTGCTTGGCGGCAAGCGTTTCGGCAAGGCCTTCGCAGGTAGCCATGTCGCTGCCCTCAAGCATCTGGCCTGCGCCCTTCTGGGGAGGGGTGAAGGAGGTCAGAATGTTGGTGGGAGAGCCCTTGAGGCCGATGGTGGTCGGGTCGATCAGGGGATCGTCCTTAAGAGTGTTGTAGTCGAATATCTCGATGGGCTTCTTGAAGCTTTCGTATACGCCGCCAACGCTCATGTAACGGGGCTCGTTGAGCTCCTTGATGCAGGTGATAAGGCAGGGGGTCTTTACCTTGATGGTCATGTAACCATCCTCAAGCGCGCGCCTGATGGTAAGGGTATCGCCGGTCTTCTGGATATCCGCGGCATAGGTGACCTGGGGCAGATGCAGCTTTTCAGCTATCTGGGGACCAACCTGAGCGGTATCGCCATCGATTGCCTGACGGCCGCACATTATAACGTCGTCCGCCTCAACACCGATCTTGTTGATGCCGGCAGCTATGATCTGGCTGGTAGCGTAGGTATCGCTGCCGCCGAACTCACGACCGCTTATCAGAACGCCCTCATCGGCACCCATGGCCAGCAGCTCACGCAGCATGCCCATTGCCGGGGGAGGACCCATGGAAACAACAACAACCTTGCAGCCGGTAGCGTCCTTAAGCTTAAGGGCGGCCTCAACGGCGTTCATATCGTCCGGATTGGTGATGGTCTGCATGGAAGCACGATCCAGAGTACCGTCGGCCTTGACGGCAACCTTACCGGAAGTATCGGGAACCTGTTTTACACATACTATAACTTTCATGTTAATCTCCTTACTTCACGCCGAGCTTGGACGCGATAACCATGCGCTGAACTTCGCTGGTGCCTTCGTAAATCTCAGTTATCTTCGCGTCGCGCATCATGCGCTCAACGGGATATTCACGGGTGTAGCCGTAACCGCCGAAGAGCTGTACAGCCCTGCGGGTAACGTCGCTGGCGGCTTCCGCAGCGAAAAGCTTGGCCATAGCGGCATCGGCAGAGTAGCTTTCGCCCTTCTTGCCGGCCATCTCAAGCTCTACATACGCCTGCTTCTTGCAAGCGGCGGAGTATACCAGGAACTGAGCGGCCTTCATGCGGGTGTGCATGTCCGCGATCTGGAACTGAGTGTTCTGCATCTGGGACAGGCGCTTGCCGAACTGCTTGCGCTCCTGAACATACTTAATGGTCTCTTCCACGGCGCCCTCGCCAATGCCCAGAGCCTGGCTGGCGATACCGATACGGCCGCCGTCAAGAGTCTTCATGGCGATTGCGAAGCCCTGGCCTTCCTTACCGAGCAGGTTCTCCTTGGGAACTATGCAGTTATCCATGATCAGCTCGCAGGTGGCGCTGCCGCGGATACCCATCTTCTTTTCCTTCTTGCCTACGGAGAAGCCGGGGAAGTCCTTTTCGACTATAAAGGCGGAAATGCCCTTGTTGCCGAGAGCCTTGTTGGTCATTGCGAATATAATGTATACACTCGCGTAGCCGGCGTTGGTGATGAAGATCTTGGTGCCGTTGAGCACGTAGTGATCACCGTCAAGCACAGCAGTGGTCTGCTGACCGGAAGCATCGGTACCGGCGTTGGGTTCGGTAAGACCGAAGGCGCCTATCTTCTTGCCGGCGAGCAGGTCGGGCAGATACTTCATCCTCTGCTCCTCGGTGCCGTTCTCATAAATGGGAGCGCAGCACAGAGAGGTGTGAGCAGAAACTATAACGCCGGTGGTAGCGCAGCACTTGCTCAGCTCTTCCACGGCCATTGAATAGGCGAGTACGTCTCCGCCCGCTCCGCCGTACTTGGTGGGGAACGGAATGCCCATGAAACCGTAGCGCGCAAGCTTTTCAACGGTTTCCATCGGGAAGCGCTCTTCCTCGTCTACTTCTTCCGCAAGAGGCTTAACTTCAGTCTCGGCGAACTTGCGGTACAAATTCCGAAGCATCAGATGCTCCTGTGACAGGTTGAAATCCATCTTTCTCTCCTTTTAAGTTTATAATTAAAAGCGTTTTATTTAGTGTAATCAAATATACCCTTGCCGGTTTTGCGGCCAAGCGTGCCCGCGCGCACAAGCTGCCTAAGCTTCACGTGGGGGCGATACTTACTGTCGCACGTTTCGTTATAAAGCGTTTCCATTATGTAAAGGCAGGTATCAAGCCCAATCATATCGGCAAGCGCAAGCGGGCCCATGGGATGGTTGCAGCCAAGCTTCATGGCCGTATCTATATCCTCCTTGCTCGCAACGCCCTCCGCCCAAAGGCCAATGGCCTCGTTTATCATGGGTATGAGGAGCCTGTTTACAACAAAGCCGGGGCATTCGTTTACCTGCACGGGCGTTTTGCCCGCGGCCTCGGCAAGCGCGCGAGTCCTATCATAGGTTTCGTCGCTTGTGAAAACTCCCCTTATAAGCTCGGTAAGCTTCATAACCGTCGCGGGGTTAAAGAAGTGCATTCCGATAACCCTTTCCGGGTGCTTGGTGGCGGAGGCTATATCGGTAATGGAAATAGAGCTTGTGTTGCTGGCAAGTATTGTGCTTTCCTTGCAAATATCGTCAAGCTGCGCGAAAATCTGCTTTTTAATGTCCGCGCGCTCGATAGCGGCCTCTATAACAAGGTCCGCCTCCTTGCAGTCCTCAAGCAAAGTGGTGAAGCTGACGCGGCTAAGTATACCGTCGCGCTCCTCGCCGCTCATTTTGCCCTTGGCAACCCTTTTTTCAAGCGATGCCTCAAGCCTTGCCTTCGCCCGCTGGGTTATGGTTTCGTTTATGTCCCTGACTACCACGCTCGCGCCCGCGGTTGCGAACGCCGTGGCAATATCAAGGCCCATTGTACCGGCGCCTATCAAGGCTATTTTCTCGTTCATCATTTCCTTACTCTCCTTTGAATTCCGCCTTGGGGCGCTTGGCAAGGAACGCGGTCATGGCGTTCCGCTGGTCCTCGGTTTCAAAGCATTCGCCGAAAACCTGCGCCTCGTAATCAAGGTCGTTCTCAAGGAACCTGTCCACCCTGCGGCTCATGGCAACCTTGCAGAAATGCACGGCTATGGGCGCGTTGTTGGCTATTGTTTCGGCCATTTCCATCGCGCCGTCCATAAGCTGCTCATCATCGGGATACACCCTGTTCACCAGCCGCATCCTAAGCGCGTCCTCCGCGCCCACGGGCTTGCCCGTAAGGGTAAGAGTCATGGCGTTGGATGTGCCGACCACGCGGGGAAGCCTTTGCGTGCCGCCGAAGCCGGGCGTTATGCCCAGGCCAACCTCCGGCTGGCCGAACTTGGCGGACTGGGAGCAAAGCCTTATATCGCAGCAGAGGGCGAGCTCAAGCCCGCCGCCCAGCGCGTAGCCGTGAATTGCGGCAATAACGGGTATATACAGATCGTCAATCCGCTTGAAGGCGCGGTGTCCGGCATCTGCAAAGGCCTGCGCCTCCGCCTTGGTAAGGCCGACCATCTCGCCAATGTCCGCGCCCGCTCCGAAGGACCTGCCCTCTCCGGTTATTATAAGAACCCTTACGTTGGAATCCCTTTCAACCTTTGCCGCGGCCATCTCAATTTCGTTGAGCATCGCGGTATTCAGCGCGTTCAGCGCCTTGGGCCGGTTCAGTTTAAGCAGCGCGATGTAGCCGCGCTTTTCAAGCTTTACAAATTCCATTATTTATTTACCGAGTCCGCGCTTTACCATTTCGGTAACGGCAAAGCTGGCAACGTCGTCCGCGTACTTGCCCGCGCCGAAGCCCGCATCATAGCCAAGCTCCTTGGCCAGCTCGTGAGTTATACGGGGACCGCCGCAGCAGACGACAAACTTGTCGCGCAGGCCTTCGGCCTCGAGAAGCTCTATAAGGTTGGTCAGGTTCTGGATATGAATGTCCTTCTGGGTAACGGTCTGGGAAACCAGCAGCACGTCGGCCTTCAGCTCAAGGGCCTTCTTTATGAAGTCCTCATTGGGCACCTGGGAACCCAGGTTGTAGGCCTCTATCATGTCGTAACGCTCAAGGCCGTAGTGGCCGGCAAAGCCCTTGCGGTTCATTATAGCGTCTATACCAACGGTGTGCGCGTCGGTACCGGTGGAGGCGCCGACCATAACAACCTTGCGGCCGATATGCTCGCGAATGTACTCGTTGGTGGCTTCCATGCTCATAACGTCGGACTCAACGGTTATAACGTGGATATCCTCGTAGTTCACGGTGTGCACGCAGCTGCCGTAAACAACATAGAAGGTGAATTCCTTATCAAGAGGCATATGCCATGCCACGTTGGGCTCTTCAAGGCCCATCTTCTTGGCTATCTGGCGGGCTGCCTCCTCACCGCGCTCATCATCCTTAACGGGCAGGGTGAAGCTGGTCTGCACCTTACCATCGTTCATCGTGTCGCCATAGGGCTTCAGCTTGGTAAGGTCCAGGGTGGTATCAAAGTCTATTTTATGGGTATTGTAAAGTCCGCTGCTCATTCTCCGGCCACCTTCCCTTTCATAACCTCAATAAAGGGATTGAAGTACTTATCATCCTTCACAACAACGCCCGCAAGGCCCTTGCCGCCGTCCTTAGGACGCTTTACATCGGCAAATATGCCCTTTTCGATGGTGGTGAACAGGCCCAGCTTTTCAATCTCAACAAGAAGATCGGCAGCCTTGGTAAGAACCTCGTTCGCGCGGGTCTGAATTATACCGCCGTCCTTGTAGGTAAGCTCGTCGCCAAGATCCTTCATGGTGCGGAAAATGTACTGCGCGTTCTCTATTGAAAGCGCGCGGTCGCTCATGAACGGGGTATGTATGGCCTCGGTGAGCATGCCCAGCAGGTGCAGCTTCTG
Source organism: uncultured Clostridium sp. (assembly GCA_964600045.1). Lineage (GTDB taxonomy): Bacteria > Bacillota > Clostridia > Christensenellales > CAG-138 > Phil1. The sequence continues at coordinate 8,571 of CAZRHS010000032.1, read as the reverse complement.
CCCGGTCAGTATGGTAACCATGTTGAACAGGGCATCCTGTATATGGCCGCGGAAAATATTGCCGGTCATGAACTTCGTAGGCGGCATGTATTTAAGCGGCGCGTTGGGGAATATTTCGCGGGCCATCTGCGCCTGGGCCAGCTCGTAAAGGAAGGTATCCTCAACGGAGGGATCCATTTCAAAGGCATGGCCAAGACCCATCTGCTCTTCCCTCATGCCGGCTTCCTTAGCGAAAGCTTCGTTTATGAACTGGGAAGCGAGCACGGTGTGCGCGGCGGCGATAGCATCGTCGGTAGTAAGGTAGTTATCCTCGCCCGTGTTGATTATAACGCCGGCATAGCCGTTTATAACGCGGGAGAAGTACTGGTCAACTATGGTGCGCTGCATGTTTATATCGCGGAAAAGAATTCCGTACAGCGCGTCGTTAAGCATAACGTCCAGCCTTTCAAGGGCGCCCATGGCGGCGATTTCAGGCATGCACAGGCCGGAGCAGTAGTTGCACAGGCGAATGTAGCGATGCTGTTCCTCACCAACCTCATCAAGGGCGGCGCGCATCAGGCGGAAGTTTTCCTGGGTGGCGTAGGTACCGCCGAAGCCCTCTGTGGTGGCGCCGTAAGGCACGTAGTCCAGCAGGCTCTGGCCGGTGGTACGAATAACGGCTATAATGTCCGCGCCCTGCTTGGCGGCGGCCTTAGCCTGGGTTATATCCTCATATATATTGCCGGTGGCGACTATAACATAAAGGTAGGGGCCTTCCTTGTCGCCGAAGCAGCTGAGATATTCGTTGCGGCTCTTAACGTTTTCATTAATGCGCGCTACGGTCTTATCAACTATGGGCATTATGGCGGCGCGGATTTCATCGTCGCTATGGGCGGGCAGCTTGCTCATGTCAAGCTCGCCGCGGTCTATGGCCTCGGCCACACCCTGCGGATCAAGTCCGGTTTCTACCATTGCGTTGCCAATGTACCATGCCGCGCCAACGGGCAGTATGGAATTGGCCATAAGATGATCAACCACCACGTTGGGCATGGGGACGTCCATTTCGTTAACGCCGTCAATACCCAGCAGGCGGCAAACCGCGCGCTCTACGGTAACCGTGGTATGCTGATCGATGAACTCCTGCGTATCCTTGGCGATATGGGCCGCGGACTGGCGGGCGCGATCAACAAGCTCGGTATTCAGATTGAGTTTGCTCTGCATTTATAACCTCCCGATAAGTTCAATGCCGTGAGGGAGGGTGTTAGCCCTCCCCCATAGCAAGGGTCGAATTTGTAATTATTTCTGTTCCTTCTGCCTGTCGGCATAGCGCTCTTTGCGCAGCAGCTTGGTGGGCTCGAGATACTTCTGAGCGGTGCCCTGGGCAAGGCCGGCAACACCGGTCTTGGGAGCGACCTTGCGCTTGCCTTCGCAAACGTCGCAATGGCACACGTTGCTGTAATGCTCGGGCTCGGTGTAAGTGGTGATAACGCCCTCAAAGTTGCGCAGTATAACCTTGCGCGGGGTCTGGCTTATCACGTAGTTGGGCATTACGGGAGTCTTGCCGCCGCCGCCAGGAGCGTCGACCACGAAGGTGGGTACGCAGTAGCCGCTGGTATGGCCGCGCAGGGCTTCCATGATTTCAATACCCTTGGAAACAGGGGTACGGAAGTGGCTAAGACCAAGGGACGGGTCGCAAGCGTAGATGTAGTAAGGACGGACGCGGATGCGGACAAGCTCGTTGACCAGCTTGAGCATTACGTGTACGCAGTCGTTTACGCCGGCAAGCAGAACGCTCTGGTTGCCGAGGGGGATACCGGCGTTAGCCAGCATCTCGCAGGCGCGCTTGGACTCTTCGGTGATTTCGTTGGGATGGTTGAAGTGAGTGTTCAGCCAAATGGGGTGATACTTGCTCAGTATCTGGCACAGATGCGGGGTGATCCTCTGCGGCATGACAACAGGGGTACGGGAGCCGAGACGTACGATCTCAACATGGGGGATCTTGCGCAGCTCGCCGATGATGTAGTCAAGCATTTCGTCGCTTACCATCAGGCAGTCGCCGCCGGAAAGCAGAACGTCGCGTACTTCGGGATGGTTGCGTACATAGTCGATGCAGGTGTCGATCTGGCTCTTGGCCACTTCGCAGTCATGCTGACCGGCGAAACGACGACGGGTGCAATGACGGCAGTACATGCTGCACTGGTCGGTGATCAGAAGCAGTACGCGGTCGGGATACCTGTGGGTAAGGCCGGGGCAGGGGGAGTCGATATCCTCGTGCAGGGGGTCGGCATCCTCGTAGTCGGCGAACTCAAGCTCATGCTCGGTAGGTATGGCCTGCTTACGGATAGGATCGTAAGGATTGTTAAGATCGATCAGGGAGAGATAGTAAGGGGTGATGGCCATGCGGAGCCTGCCCAGCGTAGCCTTTATGCCCTTTTCCTCGTCCTCGGTAAGGGTGATGTATTTCTTGAGGTCCTCAAGGGTTTCAATGCGGTTCTCAACTTGCCATTTCCAGTCGTTCCACTGCTCGTCGGGGATATCCAGGAACAGGCCGTTTTCTCTGCTCTTCCTCATTTTTGTTCTCCTTTTTATAAGATTATTCTGAGTTTGGTAAATGATGCCACGACGGGCCTACGGGAAACCCGCAGGCCCTTGGGCTAAAAACTATGCTGTTTTAATTAGCAATACTTCTCGTCGAACAGCTTGCGGAGCTTGGGGTTCTCGCGCAGCACGTTCAGGGTAATCTCGGCATGGTTCTTGGTGTAGCCGTTGCCGACGATCATGGTGACGTCCTTGCCAACACCCTCGGCGCCCAGAGCGGCCTTGGTGAAGGAAGTGGCCATGGAGAAGAAGTATACAAGACCGTCGTCACGGACGGGCAGGATAGCGCTCATCTCGCAGTTCTCGATGTTTACGCAGCAAATGGAGATATCGTACTCCTTGCCATCGTTGGCGGCCAGAGCGGCATCCAGAACGGCAACGGGCTCGGTGGCGGAAGCAACGATAACCTTGTTGTATACGCCAAGCTCCATCAGGGCATCAACCTGCTTGGGGTTGCGGACTACGCCGACTACGTTGCCCTTCGGGCCAACCTTCTTCATGGCTTCATAGCCGCAAAGAACACCGGACTTGCCGTTTGCGCCAAGGATCAGGACGCTGTCGCCTTCCTTGGGGAGCTTACGGGCCTGGGCGGGAGCACCGGCTACATCCAGGGCAGCCAGGGCGAGAGGCTCGCTCATGTCATCGGGCAGCTTGGCATACAGGCCGCTCTCGAACAGGATGGCCTTGCCTTCGATATCAACGCGGTCGATATCCTTGTGGATAGCCTTGATCTTGTCAATGCGCAGCGGAGTCATGGACAGGGAGACCAGGGAAGCGATCTTGTCGCCAACCTTCAGGTCGCGGTCCTTGAGGTCTTCGCCGATGTAGCAAACCTTGCCGATGAACATGCCGCCGGAACCGGTTACGGGGTTCTGCTGCTTGCCGCGCTCGGCAACTATGCCAAGGATCATTTCGCCGATCTTCTTCTCGTCGCCGCCGCAGGCCTCAGAAATCTGAGTGAAGGAAGCGGAGTCGATGTTCAGGGAGATGACGTCGCACATGATCTCGTTGGAATAGAGAGTGTCCATGTTGTTGTCGATCTTGTAAGCAGCCTGGGTCAGAACGCCCTTGGGCTCGATTACGCGGTGGATACCGTACTTGTTGCCTTTAATAGCCATTGTTGATTTTCCTCCTGATAATAATATGTATGGGTTTTGTTATGACCTTACGGTCTTTTTAATTACTTAAGGGGCTTAAGGGAAAGGATTTCCCTGGCTTCCGCGGGGGAAGCGATCGGGCGGCCAAGCTCGTTGGCCAGGCGGACTACCTTCTCTACCAGCTCGCCGTTGCTCTTGGCAAGAACGCCGCGGCTCAGGTACAGGTTGTCTTCAAAGCCTACGCGTACGTTACCGCCCATTACGATGGTGGGAGCGGCAAGGGTGAACGCGCTGCGGCCTACGCCGGTGGCGGTCCAGGTGGAGCCGGCGGGGATGGCGTTTACCAGCCAAGCAAGGTTCTGCACGGTAGCGGGAGTGCAGCCGTGTACGCCCAGAACGAAGTTGAACTGCATGGGTGCGCCGGGGACCTCGCCCTTCTTGGCCATGGTCAGAATGGTGTCGAGATGACCCATCTCAAAGCACTCATACTCGGGCTTGATGCCGTTCTCTATCATGCGCTTGCCGAAGGCACGCATGGTGGGCATGGTGTTATCGAATATTTCGTCGCCGAAGTTGCAGGTGCCGCAGTCGAGAGTAGCCATTTCGGGGAACAGCTCGGTGGGCTGCAGACGCTCTTCGGGGGACATGCCGGTTGCGCCGCCGGTGGAGGGGATCATTATAACGTCGGGCAGCTCAGCGCGGATAGCGTCCATTATTACGCGGAAACGCTCCCTGTCCTGAGTGGGGGTGCCGTCGTCCTCGCGAACGTGAACATGGATTATGGCCGCGCCCGCATCATAAGCCCTCTTGGCCTCGCTTACCATTTCATCGATGGTGTAAGGAACGTTGGGGTTCTGCTTCTTGGTAACTTCCGCGCCGCAGATGGCAGCGGTGATTATAAGCTTTTCCATCAGTTTTCTCCTTTTCTGATATGGTAGGGCGGGGTTACTCGCTCCGCCCGTTAAGCCGATTATTCAATAGGTTAGTGCTGGATGCGCTGGCAATCCTTGGGGGTTACGCAGGTGCCGTGAGCGCGGCATACTACGATGGGCTCCTCCAGGAACTCGGCAGCAGAGGGGCTGATTTCCGGGCAGGAACGGATGACTTTGCGAGCCTCAAAGCTCATGGTGCGGCTGGAATTGCCTACGCGCTCCAGAACGCCAACAGCCTCGATGTAATCGCCGGCGTAAACGGGGGCAAGGAATTCTACCTTGTCATAGGCGCAGAACAGGCCCTCATCACCGTCGTAACGGATAAGGAGCTCGGTAGCAACGTCGCCGAACAGGTGCACCATATGCGCGCCGTCAACAAGGTTTCCGCCGTAATGTGCATCCTCTGCACCCATCCTGAGCCTGATCGTTGAAGTGATCTTATCCATAGTTAGTTCCTCCTGTTATTAATTAGTAATTTCTATGGGAAAATTATTAAATTTTTTGGTTCAATGATTATCTGCCTTGGGGTGAGCGGTTTCGGGCGCGCTCATACCCTTTTCGGCGGGGGATAGCGCACCATCTTATTAAGAAAACAAAAACTATCGACACAACCCAAAACCGGCGCATCGATAGCTCTTCATCATTAGTAAAGATGACAGTCGCAACGCACTGGCCGCTGCGCCCAAGCAAGGTGCCGGTATCTCGCCCTGCTTTCGGCGGAAGTCACATTCGCTTGCACCATCGGGCCTACCGCCCTTAACATGTGCAGATTACCTTGGCCTCCGCGCCTCTATCATTCGATATTCAATTAACGAATACATTATATTATTCAAAATGCCCAATGTCAAGCGTTCTTCGCCCGTTTAGGCATCTTTTTTTGCACTTTTCATGTTCTCTTAATGCATTTTTAACGCTTTGTACACATGTATAGACAGCATCTTAACATTGCCGCTTCCGGCCATGATCCATACCGCCGCGCCGAGCATGATTCCGCCCAACACATCAAGCACGTAATGCTGCTTTACAAACACCGTTGCCATGCACACGAGCGCGAGCATTATGCACGAAAACGCTTTATACAGCCGCCCCGCGTTAGGGCAGCTAAGGGAGCTTGCCGCGCAAAGGTACGCCACCATGCAATGCATGCTGGGGAAAAGGTTCAAGGGAGCATCGGACGCGCAGATTACGCCGTATACAAATTCCCATACGCCTTTTGCCTCGTCCGCGGGCCTGGTTATGGTTGTGGGCCATGCTAAATACACTATAAAGCAGATTATGTAGCCCACCACGGCGGCGGTGAAGAGGCGGGCGAACCCGTCTTCCGTTTTATAAACAATATAATATGTTAATGCCCAGTGCACAAAGCAGCCCACGTACGGAACAAGGAAGCCGGGCAGGAAGGGGATCAGCGAATCGAGCGCGGTGGCCAGGGTATGCGTTTGCAATCCCGCGGCCTCGGTTATGAATTGCGCCAGCCAGTACAGCACGCATTGGATCACGAGTGTGAGCGCCGCGAGCAGGGCGGCACGGATGTCTATTTTATTAAAAAGAGCGGATGCTTTGCCACTCATTTTTGCAATTTCCTCCGAACAATATTTCATAAACAAAAAAACGGCTCGGATCGACGCCCCTTCGCGGCTTTTGAGAGACCTAAAATAAGCCGCCGAGAAACGTTGTAAATTATCAAACATCCTCGCCTGATAGTATTATACACATTTTGCCATGTCAATTCAATAACAAATTTTACCCCAAATATAAATATTTTTGCGAAAAAACTATTGACTTAAAAGCATGTCTTATGTATTATGTGTAAACCGACCCGACAAACGGGCGTTATAATCGACTTTTTGCATTAACATAGGGCTGTGAGGCCTGCTCCGGGGAAGCGTCCCCTGTTAACGGTATATTAACGCAGAGATTGCTGCGTGAAATAAATTTTCTTTCGGGAGGAACTAAACAATGAACATTCTTCTGTACGCCGCTCCGGTAGCGGCGGCGGTTGCGTTACTGTTCGCATTTTTGAAGGCACGGGGGATTTCGCGCAAAGAAGCGGGCGAACCCAGGATGATCGAAATTGCGCACGCGATAAGCGAGGGCGCGGATGCCTTCCTTAAAAGTGAATACAAGCTGCTTGCGATATTCATAGCGATAGTATTTTTAGGTATATGGCTGGGACTGGGCAGCATTGCGACCGCGGCTGCGTTCCTTGCAGGCGCGCTTTTCAGTGTTCTGGCCGGATATTTCGGAATGAAGGTTGCCACCAAGGCAAACGTTCGCACGGCTAACGCCGCGAAAAACGGCGGAATGAACGCGGCGCTGGGCGTTGCGTTCTCCGGCGGCACGGTAATGGGCATGTGCGTTGTTGGTCTTGGCCTTATAGGCGCAAGCATCGTATATATAATTACCGAGAGCGGAGACGTGCTTACGGGCTTCTCCCTTGGCGCGTCAAGCGTTGCGCTTTTCGCTCGCGTTGGCGGCGGCATATACACTAAGGCCGCGGACGTGGGCGCGGACCTTGTCGGCAAGGTTGAGGCCGGCATTCCCGAGGACGATCCCAGGAACCCCGCCGTTATAGCGGATAACGTTGGCGACAACGTGGGCGACGTTGCGGGCATGGGCGCGGACCTTTTTGAAAGCTACGTTGGCAGCATAGTGAGCGCGATAGTGCTCGGCGTTTCGGCATTCGGGGCGACCGGCGCGATTTACCCGCTGGCGCTCAGCGGACTTGGCATAATAGCCTCCGTACTCGGCACGTTCTTCGTGCGCGGCGGCAAGGACGCGGACCCCATGAAGGCGCTTAAGATGGGCAGCTACACTTCCGCCATAATAGTTATAGTGGGAGCAATCGCATTGAGCTTCTTCTGCTTCGGCAGCATAGACACGAGCCTTGCCATTATCTGCGGCCTTATAGTGGGCCTTGCGATAGGCTTCTTTACAGAGGTTTACACATCCGACAAATACCGCTACGTTAAGAGCATAGCGGAGCAGTCCGTAACCGGAACCGCTACCAATATAATAAGCGGACTGAGCACGGGCATGCTTTCAACCTGCATTACCATAATCCTCATCTGCCTTGGCATACTGGGCGCGTACAGATTCGCCGGACTTTACGGCATAGCGCTCGCCGCGGTGGGCATGCTTTCAACAACCGGCATGACCGTTGCCGTTGACGCTTACGGCCCGATAGCCGATAACGCGGGCGGCATAGCCGAAATGTCCAAGCTTGATGAGAGCGTAAGGGAGATTACCGATAAGCTGGACAGCGTTGGCAACACCACCGCCGCCATGGGCAAGGGCTTCGCGATAGGCTCTGCCGCGCTCACAGCGATGGCCCTGTTCGTATCCTACGCGCAGGCCGCGGAGCTTACCGTTATAGACATACTTAACCCCATGGTAATAATAGGCCTGCTTATAGGCGGCATGCTGCCGTTCCTCTTCAGCGCCCTTACAATGAGCAGCGTTTCAAAGGCCGCCGAAAAGATGATATTTGAGGTTCGCCGCCAGTTTAAGGAGCACAAGGGCATACTTGAGGGCACCGAAAAGCCCGATTACCGCGCCTGCGTATCCATAGCCGCGAACGCCGCCATAAAGGAAATGATACTCCCCGGCGCGATAGCCATAGCGGCTCCCATAATAGTCGGTCTGCTCCTTGGCGCGGACGCGCTTGGCGGACTGCTCGCGGGCAGCGTTATAACCGGCGTACTTATGGCCATATTTATGAGCAACTCCGGCGGCGCATGGGACAACGCCAAGAAATTCGTTGAAAGCGGCAACCACGGCGGCAAGGGCAGCGAGGCCCACAAGGCGGCCGTAGTCGGCGACACCGTAGGCGATCCCTTCAAGGATACCTCCGGCCCCAGCATAAACATACTCATAAAGCTGATGACCATAGTTTCCCTTGTATTCGTCCCCCTTATGAAATAACCGAAGCATAGTTCTTCTTTTCTTCTTACTACCTCCTGCGA
>CAZRHS010000031.1:13915-19747 GCA_964600045.1 uncultured Clostridium sp. | reverse complement strand
CCTCTAAGCTGTACGCCCTTGAGCAGGCTCTTTCTGTTCCGGGGGCTGAGCTTCTTCTGCAGCAGGCGCAGTATGGCGCAGATTACCCATGTGATCAGGAAATACAGAATCGCCGTGGCTATAAGCGGGAAGAACGCCTGGTAGGTGCGGCTGCGCACAATGTCGGATACCTTGGTAAGATCCTCTATCGCTATGTAGCCGACTATTGAGGTGGCCTTGGTAAGCGCGACAAACTGGCCCATGTACAGGTCAAAAACGCGCTCCTCCGCCTGCGGGAACGTAATGCGGCGGAAAGCTTCGGATGCCGTAAAGCCGAGCGCGAACGCGGCCTCACGCTGCCCTTTGTCAACGGAATCAAGGCCCGTTCTGAATATGCCGCAAAGCGAGGAACCAACTATAAGCCCAAAGCCTATAATCGCAACGATTATATTGGATATACTAACCCCACCGAATACAATATAATAAAGTATCATCAGCCATACAAGCGTGGGTATGCCGGTTATTATTTTACAATACACGGTTGAAAACGCATTGAGCGCTTTGCTGTTTGAACGCGAAAAAGCGCAGAGAACGCCGCCCCACGCAGTGCCTAAGGCGAATGAGCAAAGGCTTATAAGCACAGTAATGCCTATGCCGCGCAAAAAGAGCTTCCAGCGGGACTCCTTTAAGAACGTGGAATTGAACTCATCAAGAAGGGTGGTTTCGTCGGCATCCGCGCCCGCTTCGGTTGCGGCGGTGCTCGCGGCCTCGTATCGATCCGCTCTTACCAGTATGGACAAATCGGAAGTGTAATAAGAATCGGAGAAAAGAATCTGCTTGCTGCGCTCCTCACTCTCATTAAGGTCGCAAAGTATAATATCGCCAACGCCGCTGTTAAGCGCGGGAATAAGCGCGCCGAACGTCATTGTAATAACCTCGTAGTCCATATTGAGACTGTACGCTATGCGCGCGCCAAGCTCTATATCGAATCCAACATATGTTCCGTCCGCGTTGAATGAAAATGGCTTTTGCAGACCTTCCGTAAGTATGCGAAGCGTGCCCTCGGTGTGCTCAGGCTTCTCAAGCTCAGGCATGGTGGTGGCGCCGTCAGTAATCCAGCGCTGTTCCATATCGGCAAGCGTGCCGTCTTCCTTGAATGTTGCTAGCGCCGCATTCACCTTTTCGCAAAGCTCGGTATTCCCCTTAGCCAAGCCGGCGGATATATGCACGGTGCCGTATGAGCCTTCCATAACCGCCATGCTTGAATCGGTGCGGGTGAATTCATTCAGAATTACCTTTGTGAAAGCGAAGCCGTCCGCTTTGCCGGTTTTAATGGCGGTGAAAGCATCAACGAATGATGAAAAGGATATAAACTGCGCTTGGGGAAAATCAATTTCCGCCTCAGTTTGGGCAGGCGTGCCCGTGGCTATACCAAGGCGCATATCCGGCGAATTAAAGTCCTCAAAGGACGAAATGATCTTTTTGGTTTTATCGGCGCAGCCCGAAAGAAGCGCAAGCAAAAGGCCTATTGCCATAATGCAGAGTACGGTTCGTTTTTTCAAAAGAGGATTCCTCCCGCGGTTCAAAGTATTTCCGACAAGCATTATACTTCTATTTTGTCTTCATTACAAATATTCTCGCATTTAATGATTTAAGCTTATATCTTTCGTATGCATGGCATATATGATATAATTTATATAATATGATAGTTATGGACTTGGAATGGAACGGCGGCGTGGGCGACGGCATCGCGCTGGACGAAATATTGCAGATAGGCGCGGTTAAGTACGATAGGGAAAACCGCGTTATTGTCGACTCGTTTAACAGGTTTATCCATCCGAGCGTACATAGCTCATTCAGCGCGGGGGCAAAGATGCTGCCGCAGCTTGTCTGCTCAATTGAAAGCGACATTACGTTTGAGCAGGCCTATAACGATTTTGTAAAATGGACGGGGGAAGACGCCGTTTTCGCAAGCTGGGGCGGGGAGGACTGGCGCGTACTGAACAAAAACGCGGAGTATTATTCACTGCCTATTAAAGAAGATATGCGCATGCTTGATATTCAGTCGGCCTTCGGCTTTACAATGGGCACGGGCGCGGTTGCGCTGCATAAAGCGGTTGACTTTTGCCATATTCCGGACTGCTTTGATTATCACGATGCCCTTATGGATGCCATGTATACGGCGCTTGTAAGCGAATACGTGGGCGATGAAATTCCCGAAAGGCAGCTGAACCTGCCAAAGGGCGTGAAGGCACCGCCCATAAAATACGATCCTCCAAAGCCAAAGCATTCTCAATACCTGAAAAGCAGAAGCGAGGTTTTGAACAGCGACGATATGCGCCTTGTGGAATGCCCGGTTTGCGGCGCAAGGCACGGCATAAGCGAATGGTGCAGCAACGACAGAAGGCGTTACTACGGCGTGTTCCATTGCAAAGGGCACGGGCGGTTTATATGCAGGCTGACGGTTTCACAAAAGGATAAGCTTTTCCGCGGATGTCTTGCCATACCGCAGCTTACTCCAAAGGAACTGAAATGCTTTCAGGACGCGCAAAGGGCGAAGCACTATCTTTGCAACGCCACGGCGAATTTGATAGCCCAAAAACGAAAAGAGCGAATAATGAAACGAAAGGCCGCCGAAAACTCGGCCAACACTCCCGCGAAGTAACATAAACGCGGGAGTTTTTCTTTATTCTATCGACTTTTTTGAATTGCGGTAGTATAATACTGTCGTTTTGCGCGTAAGCAAAACCGGGAAGGAAAAAACGGATTTAACATATATGGAACAGGTTGTTCAAAACGTGCGGGGATTCGCCAGGAAAAACACCGTGATGCTCATTGCGTTCGCGGCGGCGCTTATAACAAGCTTTATAATCCCCGTGGATAAGGAATATATAGGCTATTTTGATTTCAAAACGCTTAGCTGCCTTTTTTGCGTGCTGGCCGTTGTCTGCGCGCTTAAGGATATAAACTTCTTTTTTGTTATAGCGCGAAAGATAGTGCATTTTTTCAAAACCGCAAGGATGAGCATACTCGCGCTTGTGTATATAACGTTTATAGGCTCAATGCTTATAGCTAACGATATGGCTCTGCTTACGTTTTTGCCGCTTGGCTATCTTGTTTTGACAACAACCAAAAAGCAGAAATACATGGCATTCACGTTTATAATGCAGAACATAGCCGCAAATCTCGGCGGCATGCTCACCCCGTTCGGGAATCCGCAGAATTTGTACCTTTATACTAAGTTTGATATTCCAAACGGCGAGTTTATGGGCATAATGGCGCCGCCGTTTATATTGTCCGTTGCGCTTATAACGCTCTGCTGCATAGTGTTCGTAAAAAACGAGCCGCTTGAAATAAGCGATGAAAAGATAGAGCTTAATGTTAAACGCACAGTGCTTTATCTTGCGCTGTTCGCGCTTGCCATAGCCATAGTTTTTCGCGGCATACCGTATTGGATAGGGCTTGTGGTAATACCCGTTGTGCTTTTCTTCGCGGACAGGCACGCGCTTAAGTCCGTTGACTATCCGCTGCTTTTCACGTTTGTGTTCTTCTTTATATTCGCGGGGAATATGGCGCGCATGGATGCCGTAAGAAGCTTTTTCTCGGGCCTTCTTTCAAAGAACACGCTCGTTTTCAGCGCCCTTTCGTGCCAGTGCATAAGCAATGTACCCTCGGCTATACTTCTTTCGCAGTTCACGGGAAATTATGCCGAGCTTCTTATAGGCGTAAACGTGGGCGGCGTGGGTTCGCTTATAGCGTCGCTTGCCAGCCTTATAACATTCCGCGAGTATGTTAAGCATAATCCGGGCGGCACCCGCAGCTATATCGCGGAGTTCTCCGCCTTCAACTTCGCTTTCCTTATAATACTGGTCGCGTTTGAGCAGTTTGTAATGAAGGTATAGCGCATAAATCGGGCGTATGGTATAATCTGTCAAAGTCCCTGCTTTACGGAGAACATGATGCGAATACATATTGCCCGAGTTTTATTAATAGCCGTGATTATTTGCGCGTTTCAGGCCGCGCCTGCTTTGGGTGAAACCGGGCAATCAAATTCAATAGAATGGAATGAGGAAAATTCCTGCTGGGTGGAAAACGTTTATATAACCACCGAACAGGAATTTTTTGCGTTTATCGATTCAACCCGCTCTGATGAATATGAACTGAACGGCGTATCCGCGCCGCTTTTGACAAGGGCATACATAGGCAGCGCGGGTAGCGAAACACTTGGCGTTTCACTAAGCGGAAATTACACATTCCCTATTCAGACCGAGATTTATCTGGTAAACGCTTCCATAACCGCTGCGGAAGGCGCGAACATATACGTGTTCGGCAGCATATACATAGAAAACGGCAGCTCATTCATAATAAACGGTACTCTTGATAATAAAACCGAGTACTACGCGCTTAACGATTTTAGGCTTAATTGCGGAATATACGTACACTTGGGCGGAAAGCTTGACGCGCGAAACGGCGAATACGCGGGCGACGGTGCGCTGTACAGAAGCCCGGGCGCGGAGATACTCGGTATTGATACAGAAAATGCCGGCTTGGTATTCTCAAGCGAAAGTGAGCTTATCGCCATATTAGCTGAACAAAGCGAATACGAAACCCTTTACGCCGTGGGCAATATTATAATATCGTCCGAGATAACCCTTCCTTACGGAACCGAGATAATAATACCCACGGGCAGCTCGATTACGCTTGACGCGGGGGCGAAGCTCTCCTTAGCGGGAAATATTTGGCTTGACGGCGGCACACTCAACGTAAACGATGGGGCGGAGCTTATAATCTCAAGCGACTTGGCGCGGGTTTGGATTAACGCCGAAAGCGCGGCGCGGCTTAACTGCGCGGGTGTTGACGACAAAACCGCGCGCTACATAAGATACAGCATAGAAACGCAGGCGGATATGGATGCTCTGCTTAGTAAGACGGCTGAAAGCAGCACTATACGATTGATAGATATAAACGCGAGTGTAACCATCGATAAAGCCCATACAATAGCCGAAAACGACATAATTAACGTGAACAGGGGAAAGCTTACCGTAAGCGCGAATCTGTCCCTTCTTGGCGTTTTGCGCGTTTATGATAATGCGGAGCTTGCGCTGAACGCTGCGCTTACTAATAATGCCTTCGGCTTTACCGCGGGCATTGAGCGCGGGCTTTTCGTTGCACCATCGGCTAAAGTCAGCATTGGCGCGGGCGGCGCGTACGCGGGTGATGGGCAGGCGAACATACTCGGCACCATGGACGGCTATTGCCACGCGGGCACGTTGGCGGACCTTACGGCGGCGCTTGAAAGCGGCGCGGGCACGGTTTATGTTGATAGGGAAGCCGTAATTACAATTACGGACACTCTGCTTATACCAAATGGTGTTGCGCTTAAACTCGGCGATAAGGCAAGGCTTATCGTTCCTTCATCCGCTGTTCTTATAAACGCCGGAACCCTGGAAATGAGCGAATCGTCTCAGATTAAATTTGAAAAGGGCGCGGAGTTCATAAGGCTTGGCGAGGAAAAACTAAACGGCACCGTAGAGGGGCTTGAAAACATTGCCGCGCTTACCAATGAGTCAACCGGCAAAGCGATATGCGTTTACAGCGATAAAAGCCAAGAATATTCCGAATATTGCGCAGACAGGGTTCGCGCGGCGGATGGCGTTCAAACTGCGCTTACATACAGGCTGAGTGTCCCCGATGCCGTAAAAGAAGCCAAAGTAAAGCTTAAAGAGGAAAGCGACTTTGTATCTCAATGCGCCGTTACGGACGAATATGTTGAAATAACGCTTTACTGCGGCAATGCCGAGGCGGATGAAACAATCGAGATTGCTGTTACTTATTCCGATGATTCCGCGGCAA
>CAZRHS010000031.1:0-13815 GCA_964600045.1 uncultured Clostridium sp. | reverse complement strand
GCATTTGCCGAGGATACAAACATAAATATAAGCGCGGCCGAGCCGAATGAGGACGGCACAATAACCGTTACCGTAAGCCTTCAGGGCGGCGAAAACGTGGCGGGCGCGCAGTTCGCTCTTGAATATGACGACAGCGTGCTTGAACTGGTAAAAACGAAAAACGGCGCAATGACGTCCGGCGGGTTAACCGCGACAAACGATCAGAACTCCGGCAGCGTAATATTCGTCTGGGCCGCAATTATGGGCAGCAAGGAGCCGGGCGAACTTCTTAAGCTTACGTTCCGCCCCAAGGATGGCGCGTCCGGCAGCACGGAGATTAAACTTGATAAAGAAGCAAGCGAAACTATAATAGTTGATGGGGATTTGAACGAGCTTACGTTCAGCGAAAGCAGCGCAGAGATAAGCCTCGGCACTCCGGCAGGCACGGATACGCAGGGCGAAACGGCCGCACCCGTAAGTACGCCCGAGCCTGATGCGAGCGATGCGGACATAAGCATACAGGTTGGGCAAAGCACAAGCGTTGCGGGCGAAACCGAAACAGGCATTGTATGGTCAAGCGGCAATGACCGCATTGCCACCGTTGACGAAAACGGAAACATTACCGCTCTTGCGGAGGGCGAAACGGTTATATACGGCGTTAGTGAGGACGGTTCAAGCGTAACCGAAACCACAATATACGTAGCCGCGGGTGAAACCGCCGATACGGCTGACACAGCCGGCACAACCGAAACGGAGACGATTGTTGGCAACGTGGACGAAAGCGCGGTAACAATTGCCGAAACACAAGAAAAAATCGGTGTCTCGGCCTGGGTTTATGTCATAATAGCGCTTGTCGCGGCGGCCGGAATAGCGGCGCTCTGTTTGGCACTTAAGGCTAAAGGCAAAAAGTAGATTTTATAAAATTTAATAATATGTAAATAATACCCGCAGGGAGTAAATCGGTATTGATAAGGTTGCTCTTTGCGGGTATAATAATGTATAGCTATAGGTGGTGGAAGTATGTCCGCCGCCCACTCCGGTCCAAATAATAAAGGAGAAATGGCATTCATGAAAAGACGCAGAATGGTAGCGGCCTTGCTTGCGTGCATAATGGTGGCGCTTCTGCTGCCGCTTGCGGCGCTGGCAGAGGGGGAAGAGGTCTCCATCAGCGTAAGCGGGGCAAATGATACGCTTGCGCCGGGTGATTATCTTAGTGTCAACGTTTTGTTTGACAAGGCTGTTGCAAGCTTCGGCGGCGCCCAGTTCTATGTTTCGTACGACAGTGAAAAGTTAGAATTTGTGTCGTACACGCAGCTGTGGGGAAGCGGCGAGCAGAGTGAAGACAGCGCCGTTAACTTAGGCGAGGACAAGGGCTCCGGCAAGTTCTTTGTACTGCTTGTGAACTCGGCAGCGATTACAAAAAGCGGCGATACATCAATCGCGGCGGGCACCAAGATAGGCAACCTTGTTTTTAAGGTAAAGGAAGGCGCCGAGGGCAGCGCGAGCTACTCAATAATATCGACAGACTTTGAGGCGACGGCTGCGGACGGCACGACTAAGCTCACCGCGAGCACGGATATGTTCACCGCGAAAACCGTAACAATAGCCCAAAGCGTTGAGTACCCAACGGATGGCGCGCCTACGATATATTGCATTACAAGCGAGGCGGACGGAACCGTAACGCTTACGCTTAAGGCAAACGGCGTTGTAAATCTAAACCGGCTGAACCTTACGCTTGATCTTAGCGGGTATACGGATATTGCCGCGGCAAGTGATTGTCCGTTCAGCGTAACGATAAGCGGCACAAAGGCTGCGATAACATACGCGGCCGACGGCACCGGCGTTGATTTGTCCCGAGGCGTTGCCGTGCTTACCATGAAAAAGTCCGGCGATACGCAGAGCATATCTGCCGCACCCGATTCAATATCCTATAAGGACGACAAAGGCGAGCTTAGCCCCATAACAAAGCCGACGGTTGTAGAGGATCCGCTTGGCGGATATGAGATGGGCGATGTTAACAGGGATGGCAGCGTAACGGTAACGGATGCCGTCATGGTGCTGAAGAATGCGATAAGCCTAACGGAGCTTGATGCACAGCAGCTTTTGCTGGCGGATGCTAACGGCGATGGAACGATAACGGTAACCGATGCAGTAATGATACTGAAAAAAGCAATCGGATTGCTTGATTTCTAAGAAGGAGAGGTAGAGAGTAGATGAAAAAAAGACTGATAGCGTTGCTGCTGACTTTGACAATGGTGTTTACAACCTTGTCACCTGTCGGCGTACTTGCGGAGACGGGAACTGACCTAAGTCTGTCTCTTGAAGCCAATCCTGAAAGCGTTCAGCGCGGAGACCAGGTAAAAGTTACTATTAACCTCACAAAAGAAGAATCTCTTGATTGTGAGGGCCTGCAGTTTGAAGTGCTTTATGACACTAATGTTTTTGAAAAGCCCAAAGCTACCCGCGGCGATATCATACAGGTTAGCCCTACGGTAAATAACGGCGGCAAGGGTTCTTTTTCCGCTGGCATGATGCTGACAACGGATGATAATGGCGACATTGTTTTGCCGATTACCTCCGGCGGTGTGCTGTATACCCTTACTTTTACGGTAAAGAGCGATGCAACCCTTGGCAAGACGGAGTTTAAATTTGGTAAAGTAAGCTATGCCAAAGCGAATGACACCAATGCCTATACTCCCTCGACGCTTACCGGCGCTTCCGTTTCCGTGGTTAATCCCTGCACGGGCATAAGTCTTGATAACACCGAACTGACTGTTACGCGCGGCAAAACGGCAACGATTGTAGCAACCGTAGAACCCTCGGACGCTACCAACACCGTGGAGTGGAAGAGCTCAAATACCGATGTGGCTACCGTTGACGAAAACGGCACGGTTACTGCCGTAGCCACTGGCGAAGCTACCATAACCGCTACCTGCGGCGCTGAAAGCGCAACCTGTAAAATAACGGTCGTTAAGCCTGATATTTCCGACATTACCACGTCGAATTCCGCTGTGTTGACGGGCGAAGCCGTGTACGGCGAAAGTCTTACCGCGGAATCGGACATTAATATTCCCTATACCGTAACCTGGTATCGCGAGGGGAATGACACCCCGATTAAGTCCGAAAACTGCGCGGCCCAAGGCTCTGACTACTGTAAGTACGAACTTACTAAGGAAGATATAGGCCATAAGATTTATTTCGTTATTACTGCCGACGAATACGCCGGAAGCATAACGTCAAGCCTTAGCGATGAAGTTAAGAAGCAGAGCAATGGAAGCTACCCTCTTGATCCCACGGCCAGCATTGAGGAAAACGACGAAGGCAAGCTGATACTTACCATCACTAACGCAAATGCCGAAGGTATGGAAGGTGCCGAGTTCAAGGTGCTTGAGGAAAGGCAGGCCGACACGGAGGGCGAATACAGCAACGACACAACGTTTGAAGTTGAGTACGGCAAGAACTATAACGTATATGCCCGCATAGCCGAAACCGAAACCAAGTACGCAGGCGAAGCGGTAAGCGTTTCCATCAGGGCCCCGAAAGCGAAGCGCGGCTTTACAGTAGCTACCGAGGGCAAGGGCACTGTTGAGGCCGATAAGAATGCCGCCGCAACGCGCGAGGGCGAAGTAGTAACCTTTACCGCCACGCCCGATACGGCTACTCTCGGCCAGGAATATAAGTTCGTTGAGTGGGTAATAGAAGACAGCGTTTCTGCCACATCTACCGACAATCCCCTGAAAGTAACCCTTGGCACCAGCGATGTTAAGGTTACCGCTAAGTTCGAGCTTCTGCCCGAAGTACCCGTTTCCTTCGGCACAGAAAATACCTTCACCTATGACGGAAATGCGCATTCTCCTGTTTGCGGCATAGTGTCTGTAGAAAACATGACCAAGACCGTTGAGTATTTCGACAGCCTTGGCAATAAGCTTACTGCCGAGCCCACTAATGCCGGCACTTACACCATGAAGGTAACCTTCACCTACGGCACCGGCGCAGAGTATCGCACCACCGTAGGGGAGAAGAAATTCACGATCGAAAAGGCACCCGCGGAAGGTACACTCGTACTGCCCGAAATAGATACCGAATCCATAAAGAGCGACAGCTTTGCGTTCGATGGCGACCTTGAGGGCGCTCAGCAGTACGCAATAAATACAACCGGCGCCGCTCCTGCCGAAACGGATTGGATTAACCCGCATGCTTTGCTTGAAAAAGTGGCAAGCGGCCTTGAACCCAATACCACCTACTATGTGTTCACCCGTATCCATGCTAACGATGCCAACCATTACGACGTTGTGGCGGAGAATAGCGTGTCCGTTACCACCGCGCATTCGTACAGCTGGGAGATTGTCAATGTCCAGAAGTACGAAAACCCCATAAACGTTCGCAAGGACGGCACCGTAAGCCCCATAGAGATAACCATAAAGAACACCGGCACGGGTACGATTGAAGCGGGTACCAGGCTGGAGAATCCTTACCTGGAAGGCTCTGGCGCCAAGGACTTCACGGTCAAGGTAGACAAAACCTCCATCGCAAGCGGAGAAACGCTTGTAATGACCGTAACCCCCAAGGACAGCGTTGATACATCGACAGTCGGCAAGACCTATACCGTAACCCCCATATTTGAGGGAAGCCCGGTTGGTTCAATATCCGTTACGATTACGATAAAGATTGTTGCGAAGAACAAAGTTGAGTTCAGCGGCATAGCGGATACCACAACCGTTGAGTTTAACGGACAAACCCAGGGCATAGACCTTAGCAACATCAGCGTTGAGGATCCCGACGACTATGAAGTAATATACGATGCCACCACGGGCAGCGCGAGCAACCTTACCGTTACCTATACCGATAAGAATGGCGCCGCCGTTGCCGAGCCGAGAAACGCGGGCACCTATACCGCCACCATCGCCTACGAAGACGATGACTATATAGGCAACACCACCGCAACGCTTACCATTGAGCCCAAGGAAATTACCGCCGTGCTGGATACCACAGCCACGAAGGAATACGACGGCAACACCGAGGCTACCGTGGATACGACCTCGCTTAAGCTGGATGGTGCCATAGACGGTACCGACGTGAAGATAGCCGAGGGCGACCTTAACTGGAATTACGATACCGCAAACGCCGGCAGCGACAAGACCGTTACCAACAGCACGGCTATCGCCCTTGACGGCACCGATAAGGATAATTACACCCTTAAGAACACCGCCATTGAGCTTAAGGGTACCATAACGCAGAAGGCTCTTACCGTAACCGCCACCGTTGCCGACAAGGTCTATAACGGCCTGACCAACGATGCGGCGGTAACCACGACCATCACCGGCCTGGTTGAGGGCGACGATGTAAAGCTTGAAAACATTAAGGGCACTTATGCAAGCGCAGATGCAGGCGATGCCGTAAAGGTCAGCGTGATTTACACCGTAAGCGGTGAAGACAAGGATAACTACAGCTTCAATACCGCGGCCGAAGCCACCGGCAAGATAACAAAGGCTGAGCTTACCGTTGAATTCCAGGCCTCGGCAGGCGCTACTTATGACGGCAGTGAGCACACGGCAGTATATATCACGCGCGGCATAGCCGATTCCGATACCGCGAAGAAGCTCTTCAACGTAACCTACACCGGTTCAACCGCGGCTCCCGTTGACGCTGGCACGTACGCTGTATCCGCCGTGCTTACCGAAGAGGGCAGCAAGAATTATACTCTTAAGACCCTCAATGAATTTAACCTTGTTATAAGCAACGCTAAGCTTACGGCTACCGACATTCAGTCCGTGTTCGCTTACACCCTCACCGGCAAGCAGACCCGCGCGCTGAGCGATCTGCAGCTTACTCCCACCGTGGACGGTACCTGGAGCGTGGACGGAACCCCCACCGGCAACACCGCTCTGCTCACCGGCTACAGCGTGGAAGGCGATAACTTCGCGTTTACGCTTGCGAACAACAAGGCAAGCAACATAGGCAATGAAGAGGTTATAACCCTCAAGTTCACTCCTGTGAAGAACTACGACAGCGTAACTGCTAAGGTTACCATCCGCATCGCGGCAGATACTTACACAACCAGCATCACTCCCGCACTGCCCACTACCGTAAAGCTTGGCGAGGCGCTTGATCTTAGCGGAGTAAAGCTTGTTACCAAGTTTGGCAGCGGCGCAGCCGATCAGCAGCTGGATGTAACGGATTCCACCAAGGTCAAGGTTGAGAATACCTATGATCCCGCCGCCACAGGCTCCGGTGCCATTGGCAGCAAGACCGTAACATTCACCGATGCCGAGAACAGCGACATAACATACACTCATTCCTTCACCGTTGTGGATGTGCTTGACGGAAACGCGCTTGAAACAAGCGAATCCGCGGTAAGCTACACTCTCGGTACCGATAAGCTTAACGACTTCAATATGTTCGCCAAGTATAAGTCCGGCGAAACCAAGAAGCTTACCAACGCGGACGTAAAGCTTACTTTTGAGGAAGGCATGACTGAGCAGAGCATGCTCAATACCATAGGCTCCCACAAGGTTACCGCTACCTACACCGAAAAGAATTTCGACAGCAGCGAATCCACCCAGAGCTTCACGTTCACCGTTCTGGTTACATCTACCTCTGCCGCTATCGACGGCAAGCCCAATGCCGAAGGCTTCACCCTTACGCCTGTGCCCGATAAGGATAAGGAAATGACCTATTCCAACAGCCAGGGTGATATACCGGCCTCCGACGTAACGGGTATTCTCGATGTGGCTGATGATACCGCCAAGAGCGCTCTGCAGCAGGAAGAGGACAAGAACGCCTCCTTCAAGACCATCGGCGACAACAAGGTGTATGAAGAGATCACCTTCACCGATACTAACAAGCAGAAAGCGGAATTCAAGGATGGCAGCATGCAGGTAACCGTGCCTTATCCCGCCGATTCAACCAAGGATAAGACGTTCGTTATAATACTGCGCAACGAGGACGGCACCACCGAGACCATAGCCCCCACCAAGACCGAAACCGGGCTGCAGTTCACCATAACCGGCGATACTCAGTTTGTAATAGGCTGGTACGATGCCGAGCCCGAGGATACCGAGAGCAATGCCGAGGACAGCTACTGGACCGAGGTATACTGGGCGCTGCTTAATAGCCGCAACAGCACCGTAACCGCTAACGCCGGTTACTATGACAAGGTGCCGCAGGGCGTGCTCCGCGCGGTTGACATGAGCGGAAATACGCTTGTTATCAACTCCGCTTACGGTATGCAGGTTGTTATAACCCCCAACGCCATCGAAAAGGCCGGCAGCTACCGCATCTACTATCCGGTAAGCTACCTTAACCAGGTGTTCGGAGGCAGCAGCGCCGTAATAAGCGGCACCACCATAACCACTGCTACCGGCGTAACCGTGGGCGTGCTCATGCCCACCACCGGTGACGACACCGTTGTTAACAGCGTTTACACCATGACCCCCGCCAACGCCGGTTATATGGTCGGCATGGAGAGCGTGGATAACGCAAAGGCCGTTATAGACAGCGCAGAGAGCGTAAGCGTGCTTGAAGGCGCACAGTTCAACGATGGCGCCGTAATAGGCGGCTGGATGCTGGTAGGCCTTGGCCTGCTTACTCTTGTAGGCGCGGCGTACATTGCCATGCGCAAGCGCGAGAACTGAAACTAAAAGCCAATAAAACCGAACCGGGGCCAAGCCTAAAAACTTGGCCCCGAATAATATAAGCGCACAGGAGGGGAAAATCATGAAAAAGAGGATGCTTTGCCTTATGCTCGCGGCAATAATGCTTATGAGCACGGCGGTGTTCGCCGAGGGCGAAACCGACAATACCGCGCAGCCGGAGCAAACGGCCGAAACGGCAAACGAATCCGCGCCGCTTATAGATGTTGATGCCACGCCCACGCCGATGGAGGGGGGCGAGGTTATGGAAGAGGAGCTGGACGTAAGCGGAGCGTTCCAGTTCGGCGGCTTCAGCGGCGAACAGCTTAGCGTAAACTTTGATCAAAATGCCGTATTACTCTGTGCGGAGGACGATGAAACGGCTGACGACGGCTCTCTTACCGATGCAAAGGGTATCCAGATTATACTTAGGCTGAAGACCGCGATAGAAAATCAGGAGCTAAGCGCAAACATAGAGGACTTGAATATAACTTATACCGAGGATGTTAAGAATAAGATAAACAATATAGTTACCGAAGTATTAAACAGCATGCCCGGAGAGGCGTTTATATACGAAAAAACCGCTGTTTCGTATTACAGCAACAGCAAAAAGTCCGTGAGCATTAACCTTACTAAAAAGGCTGACGCGGCAAGTATGCGGCAAACATACAGCGAGGAAAAGGAAAATGTATTGAGCACCATATTCCCCGCCGGTACCGGCAGCATGACCGCCACGGAAATAGCCCTTGCCGTGCATGATTACATTGCCCTGCATACACGCTATGATTACAATTCGGAATGTGCGAACAAGTCAAATGCCTACGGCGCGCTTGTCAACGGCATTGCCGTGTGCCAGGGATATGCGCTTCTGTATAAGGATCTGCTTAATTCGCTTGGCGTAGGCTGCTACTTTATAGGTTCCGATTTGATAAACCACGCCTGGAACGTTGTACAGACGGAGGACGGCGCCTGGTATAACGCGGACGTTACATGGGATGACCCCGGAATGAGTGATACTATCGGCGGCGATAATACCGGCGACAAGGATTATATGGGCTACTGCGGGCATGACTATTTCATGAAAACGGAAGATGAGATAAAGAAGAGCCACTTTACTGATAGAGGGTATACCGAAGAACAGTACAAGGGTGAAAACGGCCCGAACATATATGTCGCCTTTGAGGAAGAACCGCTTCAGGCATCGGAAGCGCATCCGAACACCGCTTTCTGGAGCGGCATGATTTGCGGCATGCAGTATTATAACGGCGCATGGTATTATAACGATACTACGCTCCGGGGCAACTATCTTGCTGACGGCACAACCCTTTATCCGTACATGAATGGCAATATCTGCTCCACGTCTTACGGCACAACAAGGCAGGGGACAAAGGTAGCCTCAAACGCCGGCGCGTTCGCGCTTGTGAACGGCAAACTCATATACGCTCAGTTTAGTGGCAGTTATACCGATAAAATAGTCAGGTACGACATAGCGTCGGGCACAACCGAAACCCTGCTTGAAATTGAAGACAGCACGGTTGTAACCGAGTTTGCCGCGGGCAGGCTTAATGCCGCGAATAAAATATACGGCCGCAATACGATTGCCTACGCCATTATAAGCGGCGGCGTGAAGGATACAACCGTATATAAGCTTGCGCTCGATGCAGCGGGCGACGTAAATCTCGACGGTTCGGTTGACATAGCGGATCTGTGGCTTGTTTGCAACCATATTATGAAAGGCAACGTGCTTGCAGACACCGGCCTTGAAAAAGCCGATATGAACGGCGATGGAGCCGTAACCGTTTCGGACGCGGTGCTTATCTGCAATGCAATAGCGGGAGTTGATGATAATGAAGCTTAAAGGCAAAAGAACTGCCGCGCTGATCATGGCGGCGCTCATATTGGCCGCCTGCGCGACCGCCGCGGCTGTTACCGGGGATGCGGACGGCAGCGACACCATCAGCGTAAGCGATGCGGTGCTTTTGTGCAAAACAATAGCCGCCGGCAAGGCAAGTGCCGCCGATATGCTGAGCCTGGATGTTGATGCGGACGGCAGGCTTACCGTTACGGATCTTGTATATATCTGCCGCCATATAATGGATAACAGCGTGGTTTTCCCGCGGGACGCGGAAAACTCGGCATACAGTAAGGACGTATAAACAAAAAGAGGAGACTCACAAACGAGCCTCCTCTTTAATTATTTCAATCAGTATCCCATTTCGGAAAGCATCATGTCCGCAACCGTAGCTATCGCGCTGTTATCAGAAAGCGTGGCAACGGCGTAATGCAGCGTGCCAATGTCGGCAGAGTGCTTTGAATATGTGTATCCTTCGCCGTATTTATTCAGCATAAGTTCGTTTATGGCTATCGCGTCAACATTGCCCTTTATAAGCGCGTCAAGCAGGTCTGTATACGAGGCGTAGCCCGTTATGTTCTTGGTGCTGTAGCCGCTGTCTTCCCTTGCTTCATAGTAGTCAAAGAGCAGGTCCCTCGTCGCGCCCGATGGCACATACAGGCTTGATGAGCTTGCGGACTGTATGCAGCCCACCGTAAGCTTGCTTAAATCGTCGTCCTCATGCCCGGGCAATACCAGTATGTAGCAGGGGTCATCGTAATAGGAGCGGGAGTAGGCATAGCTTGAGTTCGCGTCCATGGGCATAAGGCAAATTGCCGCGTCTATACTGCCGTCCTTAAGCTTGGCACCAACGCTCATGCTCGTAACCTCAACCGCCTCAAGCGCGAGCGTGTCGCCCGTGTAATCATCGGAATAGGACATTATGCGTTCCGCCAGCGCTTCGGCTATTTCCCATTCAAGTCCTTCTCCGTTTTCGCTAAGCCCCGGCACATCCGTGCGAAGCCCAACGCGCAGGGCGCCGTTGTTCCAAACGGTTGCTATTTCAGCGCTGTTCATAAGCACGGGTTCAGGCTGAAGCAGCACAACCATCAGCACAACGGCCAGTACCACGCCCGCTATTATAAGCGCGCGGCGCAGCTTTTTGCCCTGTTCGCCTTTCAGCACTATAACAGGGCGGCCATGTTTTTTTATTGAGCGGCGATTTCTGCCGCGAAAAAACGAGCGTATTCTCATATATAAATTATACAGCCTGCGCCCTGCGTTGACAAGGCGGCTATGGGTGGGATATAATTCATTATTGGCTCAAAACTGTAAACATTTAAGGAGATATACATAATGAAAAACCTTACTTCCGATCAGCTCAGGTCGCTTTACCTGAAGTTCTTTGAGGAAAGGGGCCACAAGGTTATTCCTTCCGCCTCCCTTATACCCGAAAACGATCCTTCCGTTCTGTTTACAACGGCCGGTATGCATCCCCTTGTGCCCTATCTTATGGGCCAGGAGCATCCCGCGGGCAGCCGCCTTACAGACGTGCAGAAGTGCCTGCGCACCGGCGATATAGACGAGGTTGGCGATTCCAGCCACTGCACATTCTTTGAAATGCTCGGCAACTGGAGCCTTGGCGACTACTTTAAGCATGAATCCATCCAGTGGAGCTACGAACTGCTTACGGGCGAAGAGTGGCTTGGCATAGACAAGGACAGGCTGTATTTCACCTGCTTTGAGGGCGACGAGAACGCACCGCGCGATACCGAGTCCCACGACCGTTGGGTTGAAATGGGCGTAGACCCCAGCCATATATTCTATCTTGGCGCAAAGCACAATTGGTGGATTCCCGGCAACTCCGGCCCCTGCGGCCCGGATACCGAAATTTTCTTCGATACCGGCAAGCCCAAGTGCTGCCCCGAGTGCAATCCCTCCTGCGATTGCGGCAAATATCTTGAAATATGGAACAACGTGTTCATGCAGTATTATAAGGATGCGGACGGCAAGGTAACTCCGCTTGCCAAGCGCAATGTTGATACCGGCATGGGCCTTGACAGAACTATCGCTACCCTGCAGGGCGCTGAAAGCGTATACGATACGGACGGATTCGCCCCCATAATCGCGCGCATAGCGGAGCTTAGCGGCAAGAATTACAATGATGACGACGCTACCAAGAGAGCCTTCCGCATAATAGCGGACCATATCAGGAGCGCAACGTTTATACTGGGCGACCCCCGTGGCGTAACCCCCTCCAATGTTGACCAGGGCTATATACTGCGCCGCCTTATCCGCCGCGCCATTCGCTTTGCCATGCAGATAGGCATACCCGAAAACAGCCTTTCCAAGGTTGCCGAGGCGGTTATAGAAAGGTACTCCCATGTGTATCCGGAGCTTAGCGAAAACAGCGAAAAGATTACCACCGAGCTTGCCAAGGAGGAGGCGCGCTTCCAGCACACCCTTAAGAAGGGCATGAAGGAATTTGAGCGCATTAAGGGCACATTCGCGGACGGCAAGATAGACGGCGTTACCGCGTTCCATCTTTATGATACATTCGGTTTCCCGATAGAGTTTACCGAGGAAATGGCGCGTGAAAACGGCCTTACCGTGGATCGTGCCGGCTTTGAGGCCGCCTTCGGTGAGCATCAGAGCAAGAGCAAGCAGGGAGCGGAGCAGCGCTTTAAGGGCGGCCTTGCGGAGGCAAACGAGGTTACCGCGCGCCTGCATACCGCAACGCATCTGCTTCAGGCCGCGCTCAGAAAGGTGCTTGGCGACGGCGTAGCGCAGAAGGGCAGCAACATCACAACCGAAAGGCTCAGGTTCGACTTTAGCTTTGAGCGCAAGATGACTCCCGAAGAGCTTAAGGAAGTGGAAAAGCTGGTAAACGAGGCCATACAGGCGGATGTTCCAGTAACGTGCGAGGAAATGACCGTGGATGAGGCCCGCGCACAGGGCGCTATAGGCCTTTTCGGCGATAAGTACGGCGAAAAGGTAAAGGTTTATACCATGGGCAAATATTCCAAGGAAATCTGCGGCGGCCCGCACGCTACCCATACCGGCGAGCTTGGCACATTTAAGATTAAGAAGGAGGAGGCCTCCAGCGCGGGTGTGCGCAGGATAAAGGCCGTGCTTCAGTAAACTATGCGAGACGGTTCCGCTCAATGGTTTGAATACGATTGGCCGCTGGACGGTGCGCTGGCGCGCTTCGGTGCCGATATGTCGCTGATGGATGCCGATATGTCGGCGCGCCCGCTGCTTATGTACGCAAGCTGCCAAAGCCGCAGCGACAAGCGCAGTGAACTTTCTAAAATAGAGCGCGGCATAGCTAACGGCGTACGTGACAAGCTTATAAAAAAGCTTTCCGCGCTTTACGTGGGGTATATAGAAGTAGACGCGCAGATACAGTATTATTTCTATATTCACGATGCGGATGAGTTTGAGCGGGGCGAAACCATTGCGGAAAAGACACCGATTATTGACTGCAATTTGGGCACGGCGGATGAGCCGGACTGGTTAACGTATAAAACCCTGCTTTATCCCGATGCCGCAAAGCTGCAGACGGAGCAGAACCGAGAGCATATAGAGCTTATGAAAAAGCATGGGGACTGCGTGAGCGCCACGCGCCGCGTTACCTTTACGGTATATTTCCCAACCGAGGCCATTATGCTTAATTTTGCCGAGGATGCGCGAAAGAACGGCTTTGCTTACGCCGGTCCGCAGTTCGCGCCGGAAAGGGAGCTTGCCTACGGCGCGGACATAGTTCGCCTAAGCTCGCTTAAAAAGGCGGATATGGATAAGCTCACCACCAAGGTGATCAACCTTGCCGCTCAATACGGCGGCGAGCTTGGCGAGTGGAGCTCACCGATAGTTAACCGCGGCGGCCCGCTGAACGCCATATAAGGCCGATGATAAAGCTTAGTGAAGTTGACGAGTCAAACTGGCTTGAAATAGCGCGCCTCAGCGTAAGCGAGGATCAGCAGCAATTCCTTGCCACGCCTATCGGCATAATCGCGCGGGGATATGTTTACCGCGCCTGCAACGCGCGAGTGATAGGCATTTATGATGATGCGGAAGTAATCGGTGTTGCCCTTGTAAGGGACTTTACCGATGAACCGTTGGGCTATGACCTTCAGCAGTTCATGATAGATAAGCGGTTTCAGAACAAGGGCTGCGGCACGGCCGCGCTTAAGCTGATACTTGCCCAGCTGAAAGCCGAAGCGCGTTTTAATCGCGTTGAGGTGTGCGTGAACAAGGCCGATACCGCCGCACTTCATGTTTATGAAAAGGTCGGCTTTATTGATAGCGGCTATGTTGACGAATCATTGCCCGATTGCGTGAATCTTGTATATTGTTTAGAATAAAGTAAAAGCT
>CAZRHS010000030.1:0-19961 GCA_964600045.1 uncultured Clostridium sp. | reverse complement strand
GGGGACGCAAACCCTTCTTCTAATTCATCGTCCCCGTCATCGTCCCCGAAAAAACCCAGACATTTAGCGGCTCGGGGACGCAGGGACGCAGGGGACGCAGATTTTATATTATTGGCAAAGCGTGATTTCGGCAGGAAATTTGCCGCGGGATATTGATTTTATATAAGCGGAGTGCTATGCTGTGGAAAGGGAAAGTTGTATGTACAACTTTATAGTTGCAGCTACAACCAATTTATTGAAGGGCAGGCTTTATATATGGAGCATCCCGCAAGGAAAATAACCAAAATAGCACGCGAGGCGGAAAAGCTTGTATTGCTCGCCATGCGCAATGAAGGCATAGGTACGGCGGAAATAGACTGCATTCACGCCGTTCGCCACCACCCCGGCATAACGCAGACGGAGCTTGCGGAGGCACTCAACTGCGACAAACCCGCAATCGCAAGGCGGATAGCAAGCCTTGAGCGAAAGGGCTACCTTCGCCGCGAACCCAACCCCGAGGACGGGCGAAGCAGGCTTGTTTATCCCACCGATAAGGCCGAGGGACTGAGAAACGCCAAAGCGGAGGCGGAAACCGTTTTTTATGATTACATAATGGCCGCCCTGAGCGCGGATGAGCAGGCGGCGTTTTTAAGCGCGCTTGACAGGGTTTATACCCGCTCCAAGGAGGAGAGCCGCGCGGGTTTTGTGCACATAAAGAGCATTGCGAAGGATGGTGAACGCGATGGCAAAGAACAGCTCTAAGCCGAACAGCATAGCATTTTACTTCAAAACGGAGTGGCGCGCGCTAGTATACATACTGCTTTCGGGCATTGTTTACAACGTGGGCCTTGTTGCGGCGCCCTGGTTTGAGGGTAAGCTTGCGCAGCAGCTTGCGGACATATTGAACGGCAATGCCGAGGCCATAGCCATGGCAAGGCTTGTAGGGGCGTACATTGTGGTTACGCTTATCGTGCAGGCGGCGCGCTTTATAAAGCGATTTTATGTACGCAGGTTCGCGAACAACATTAACCGCCGCATGAAGGGCATACTTTACGCAAACCTTATGCGGAAAAGCCGAAACGAGCTTGAAAGCGAGGGCGCGGGAGAAATAATCACAAAGGCCGTGTCCGACGTGGACGACTGCTCAAAGGGCATGCGCAAATTCACAACCGAGGTATTCGATACGGGCGTTGCGCTTATAGGATACGCCGTCATGCTGCTTTTTTATGACTGGCGGCTTGCGCTTATATGCCTTGTATTCCCGCCGCTTTCGTATATTTTTGCGGAGCTTATGAAGGGCAGCGTGCAAAGGGCCGGTACGGCATACAAAAAAGCCTCTGCTGCGCTTAGCGCGGCAACGCTTGACCGCTCCCAAAACGCGGTTACATACCGCATATACGGCTGCGAGGGAGCGCAGGAGCAAAGCTACGAAGGCGCTCTTTCAACCTATGAGGGCGCGGCGGTTCGGGCAAACGTGCGCCAGTCCGCCATGCAGCCGCTGTACCTTGTGCTGGCAAATCTGGGCGTTATATTCATAGTTTGGTTCGGGGCAAAGAACGTAACAGGCTCCGGCTGGCAAAGCTGGGACATAGCGGCGTTTACAACGTTTCTTGCCTGCTTCATAAAGCTTTCCACAAAGTCCTCAAAGGCGGCAAAGCTGTTTAATACTCTTCAGCAGGCGGAGGTATCCTGGCGGCGCATAAAGCCCATGCTGAATGAGCCAAACGCGCTTGATGAGCTTGATGTTCCAAAGTCCGCCGCGCTCAGCATAAAGAATCTTTCGTTTGCCTACGAGGGGGCGGAGCCTGTTTTCAGCGGCCTTTCGATAGATGCAAAGCCCGGCGACATAATAGGCGTTACGGGGCCTGTCGCCTGCGGCAAATCCACATTCGGCAGGGTATTCCTTCGCGAGCATCCCTACGGCGGAAGTGTAAGCGTAAACGGGTGCGAGCTTTCTGAACTAAGTGAAAGGGAAGGCGCGGCGCTTATAGGCTACCTTGGCCACGACCCGGAGCTTTGGAACGACACGATAGAGGCAAATGTGCTCTGCGGAAGCGATGCGGACGCGAATAAATACTTAACCATGACCGCGCTTGACAACGAGGTGCGCTCCATGGAGCAGGGCATTAAAACAATAGTCGGCAGCGGCGGAGTAAGGCTTTCCGGAGGGCAGGCGCAAAGGCTTGCGCTTGCGAGAACTCTCGCGCACCCGCGCCCGCTGATTATACTGGACGATCCTTTTTCCGCACTTGACCGCAAAACCGAGGACACGGTTTTCGCAAATCTTAAGGAATACGCCCGGGATAAGCTGGTTATACTCATTTCGCACAGGCTTTATCATTTCCCCGAAATGAGCAGGGTTATATTTATGGAAAACGGCACGGTGAAAACCGGTACTCACGAGGAGCTTTTGAAGAGCGCGCCCGCGTACCGCTCGCTGTACGAAAGCCAAACAGGAGGCGAAAACCATGAAGCGAAATAAAAAAAGCGGCGTACTTTCGGCAATAATATCGGCCGCGGGAACGCACAGAATTTTAAGCATTGCTACCGTGCTGTGCGCGGCGGCATCGGTTGCGGCGTCTCTTGTTCCGCCGCTGCTGCTTGCGGACATTGTGGATTCCCTTACGGCGGGAAATTCGCTTGTGTTTTCTGCCGTTATAACGTATTTTTTAAGCCTTGCGCTTGAAGGGGTTCTCTCCTCCGCGCAGGCCGCGCTGCTTGAAACATTCGGCCAGAGAATGACCCACTCGCTGCGCTCCGAAATGTCCAAAAAACTTACAAGCCTGCCTGCGGCTACGCTTTCCGCGCAGGACCCGGGCGAGGTTGCCGCGCGGTTTTTGGGCGACGTTGATACGGTTGAGGCGCTTTTCACATCGGGCGTTATATCAATGGCCGCGGACGCGTGCAGAATAGTTTCCATATTCGCGGTAATAGCCGCCAAGAATACAGGCCTTGCGCTTATACTTATAATAGTTCTGCCCCTTCTTGCCGCGTTCACAAGGCACGTGCAAAAGCGCATGCTGTCATCCCAGCTGGAAAACCGCCGCGCGGTTGCGAGAATATCCGCACAGGTGCCGGAGGCCATGCACAACATACGCACAATACACGCCCTTGGGCTTGAGGAATACATGGAGCGCCGCTACGACGACCGCCTTGGCGACAGCTACAACGCCATGGAGAAAAACAATTTTTACGATGCGCTCTACTCCCCCGCCGTGCTTATGCTCAACGCCGCCGTTGTGGGCACGGTTATGCTGCTTTCAGCCTCCGGCAACGCAAACGTGCTTTCGCTTTTCGGCATGTCCGTAGGCACGTCGGTTGCCGTTATAAACTATATTTCCCGCATATTCTCGCCCATAGAAAGCCTGGGCATGGAAATACAGACGATACAATCCGCCATGGCGGGCGTTAAGCGAATAGACTCATTCCTTGCCGAAAAGGAGCGCGAAATACCCGCGGGCGCGAATAACGGCGCTGTGCGCGGCGATATAGAATTTTCTCATGTTTCGTTCGGATATGATGAAAGGCTGGTGCTTAAGGATCTGTCGTTTTCAATAAAGGAAGGCGAGCAGGTTACGCTGATAGGCCGTACCGGTGCGGGGAAAAGCACGGTATTCAAGCTGCTTCTCGGCCTTTACAGCCCGGAAACAGGCTCAATTACAATAGGCGGAACGGACGTTTTATCGATCAAGGATGAAGAAAGGCGAGGCTGCATAGGCTGCGTTGAGCAGCGCTTCTCCCGCGTTGCGGGAACCGTGCTTGACCAGATTACGTTAAATGACCCTAAAATAAGCCGGGATATGGCCGAGGGCGCGGCGCGCCTTGCGGGGCTGGACAGCGTTATACGCTCCTTCCCCAAGGGATACGACACACCGTGCGCGGACGGCATGTTTTCGCAGGGCGAATGGCAGCTATTGAATATAGCCCGAGCCGCCGCGGCCAACCCGAAGGTGCTGCTGCTTGACGAGATAACCGCCAACCTTGACGCGGAAACGGAGGCACGGGTGCTGGAGGCACTCCGCCGCGCGTCAAAGGGCCGCACGGTGCTTTCCATTTCGCACCGCATTTACGAAAGCCTTGGCGGCAGAACAATTACGATTCAAGCAGAGCCTTAACGCTTACCTGAGTATTTTTGCGGCGCTTGAACACGGCAACGGTATCAAACCCCTTTTCAAGAAGAAGCTCATACGCGGCTCTTAGGCCCACTCCCGCCTGGGAAGGCTTATGCGCATCCGTACCAACGGTTACGAGCGTGCCGCCCAAAGCACGGTAACGATCGAGCAGATAGCCGTATTCCGGCACTATGTTGGGGCTTTTGCCCGCGTTTACCTCAAGCGCCTGCCCATTTTTTATAAGAGTTTTAAGCATACCGTCTATGCAGGACTGATAGCGCTCTATTTTCACGTTTGCGCCGTCCCGCTCCATCATGTATCTGAGCGGGTACGGCAGATGGGCAAGGGAATCAAAGTTGCCCCACGCCACAAGCCTTTCAAGCTGCTTAAAATAATCGTCAAGATATTTATAGCATATATTCTCGTCGGTATAGTTAACATAGTAATAATCCATATACCCAAGCTCCGGGCCCGCGTTATGGATTGAGCCCAGCACAAAATCGAGCTTCTTTTCGGCGTTAAGCGCCTTTTCTGCGGCGGCGAAGTCATAGGGCGCGTTGCCAAGCTCCACGCCGTAGTTTAATATCATGCTCTCCCCCACGCTCTCCCGGGCAAGATTCTGTTCTTTTCTCGCTATGCTCCAATCGTATTCGGGCACAAACGCGCCGTCCGCATCCACAATATCGTAATGATCCGTAAAGCAAAGGCCCGTTACGCCCGCCGCGGCGCTTGCCTTGGCCATTTCGGCGCGCGGAGTTGATGAATCAAACGATACGGACGAATGTATATGCGCATCAAACATAATTTTATGTCTCCTTCTATATACCTGTTTCTTATAAATCATAGCACAACGCAAATTCCTTCTCAACCGCGCGCAATAACTATTATTGCCCCAATATATGGCGGCACAATATCCTACCGGCTGCCTATTTTAAGCTAATTATACGATATATTGTG
This sequence comes from uncultured Clostridium sp., assembly GCA_964600045.1. Classification (GTDB taxonomy): domain Bacteria; phylum Bacillota; class Clostridia; order Christensenellales; family CAG-138; genus Phil1. Next base: position 14,913 of record CAZRHS010000030.1, on the reverse strand, counting down.
TATATCAATATTTTATGGTTACAATATATAGACAAACAGATTTTACGCGCATATAATAAGGGAGATCCATCAATCGCAGGAGGTTGCTTTTCATGAAGATAATCAAGCGCAACGGCTCCGAGGCCGCGTTCGATATTTCAAAAATAATCGTTGCCATAAGCAAGGCCAACGACACCGTTGACGAAAGCATTCGCATGACTCCGATACAGATTCAGCGCATAGCGGAAAGCGTTGTGCTCAGCTGCGAAAAGCTGGGCCGTTCGCCGAGCGTTGAGGAAGTGCAGGACATGGTTGAAAAGCAGATAATGGCGCACGGCGCGTTTGAGGTTGCAAAGAACTATATTACCTATCGCTATACGCGCACCCTTGTTCGCCAGTCCAACACCACCGACGATAAGATACTTAGCCTTATCGAATGCAACAACGAAGAGGCTAAGCAGGAGAATTCAAACAAGAACCCCGTTGTGAACTCCACCCAAAGGGACTATATGGCGGGCGAGGTTTCGCGCGATATAACCAACCGTATACTCCTGCCCAAGGAAATAGTGGACGCGCACAACGAGGGCATTATACATTTTCACGACACGGACTATTTCGCGCAGCACATGCACAACTGCGACCTTGTAAACCTTGAGGATATGCTGCAGAACGGCACCGTTATAACCGGTACCCTTATAGAAAGGCCGCACAGCTTTTCAACGGCCTGCAACATTGCAACGCAGATTATAGCGCAGGTAGCATCCAACCAATACGGCGGGCAGAGCATATCGCTTGCGCATCTTGCCCCGTTTGTAGACGTTTCCCGCCAGAAGATCCGCCGCCAGGTAGAGGCCGAAACAGAGGATCTTGGCGTTGCGAAGGACGAAAGCAAAATAGCCGAAATAGTTGAAAAACGCCTCAGGGAGGAAATCCGCCGCGGCGTACAGACGATACAGTATCAGGTTGTAACGCTCCTTACCACAAACGGCCAGGCCCCGTTCGTAACCGTTTCCATGTATCTTGGCGAGGCTAAGAATGAGCAGGAGAAGAAGGACCTTGCCCTTGTAATAGAAGAAACGCTGCTTCAGCGCTACCAGGGCGTTAAGAACGAAAAGGGCGTTTGGGTAACGCCTGCCTTCCCCAAGCTTATATATACGCTTGACGAGGACAATATTTATCCCGATTCCCCCTATTATTACCTTACCGAGCTTGCGGCCAAGTGCACCGCGAAGCGCATGGTGCCGGACTATATATCCGCCAAAAAGATGCGCGAGCTTAAGGGCGATGTTTACACCTGCATGGGCTGCCGCAGCTTCCTTACGCCGGACAGGTTTACCGACAACGGCATAGGCAACATTGCAAACGCCGGCAACTACGAGCCCGGCAAGCACAAGTATTACGGCCGCTTTAACCAGGGCGTTGTTACAATCAATCTGCCCGATGTGGCGCTTTCGTCCGGCGGCAACGTTGATAAATTCTGGAAAATATTTGAAGAAAGGCTGGAGCTTTGCCACAGGGCGCTGCAATATAGGCACAACCGCCTGAAAGGTACGCTGAGCGACGCCGCGCCCATACTTTGGCAATACGGTGCCTGCGCGCGCCTTAAGAAGGGCGAACCCATAGACAAGCTGCTCTATAACGGCTACTCCACCATTTCCCTGGGCTACGCGGGACTTTATGAATGCGTTAAGTACATGACCGGGCGCAGCCATACCGACCCCGCCGCGACCCCGTTCGCGCTGCAGATAATGCAGAAGATGAACGACAAGTGCAAGGAATGGAAAGACGCGGAGAACATAGATTATTCCCTTTACGGCACTCCGCTTGAATCCACCACCTATAAGTTCGCAAAGTGCCTGCAGAAGCGCTTTGGCATAATACCGGGCGTAACGGACAAGGGATATATAACCAATTCCTACCACGTGCACGTTACCGAGAAGATAGACGCCTTCACAAAGCTTGGCTTTGAGGCGCAGTTCCAGCACCTTTCCCCCGGCGGCGCCATAAGCTACGTTGAGGTTCCGGACATGCAGAACAATATTGAGGCCGTGCTGCAGGTTATGCGCTTTATTTACGACAACATAATCTATGCCGAGCTTAATACAAAGAGCGACTATTGCCAGAAGTGCGGCTGGGACGGCGAAATAGAAATTCGTGAGCAGGACGGCAAGCTTGTTTGGACCTGCCCGCAGTGCGGCAACCAGGATCAGGACACCATGAACGTTGCCAGGCGCACCTGCGGCTACATAGGCACGCAGTACTGGAACCAGGGCCGTACGCAGGAAATTAAGGACAGGGTGCTGCACTTATAATGTATTACAGCGAAATAAAAAAGACGGACATCGCAAACGGCATCGGCGTACGCGTTACGCTGTTCGTTTCCGGCTGCAACCGCCACTGCAAAAACTGCTTCAATACCGAAACATGGAGCTTTACAAACGGGCATCCGTTTGACGAAAACACGGAGCGGGAGCTTATCGAGGCCCTCGCTCCCCAATTTATAAACGGGCTTACGCTGCTTGGCGGCGAGCCTATGGAAATACCCAACCAGCGCGCGCTGCTGCCCTTTGTTCGAAAGGTTAGGGAAAAATACCCGACTAAGGATATTTGGTGCTACACGGGCTGCACGCTTGAGCGGGATTTGCTTAAGGGCGCGTATCACTGCGAGGCTACGGATGAGCTACTAAGCCTTATAGACACGCTTGTTGACGGGGAATTTATAGAGGAGCGCAAGAATTTGCGCATTATGTTCCGCGGCAGCGACAATCAGCGCATTATAAACATGCGCCGCACACTTAAAGAAGGACGCGTGGTTTTGGACGAAAGATTCGTTTAATCCAAAGCCACGCGCTTTGTTATTCAATCAGTTCTTTTTCCCGCTTTTTCCGCTTACTATGGCGTAATACGCGTTCGATGTTATTTTATACACGATGACGTAGAAAACCGCAAATACCACAATCGCCGTTGCCGTAACGGCAAGCGAAAGCAAAGCATTATTAAGATTAAACATCTCTATCATCTTTTGCACAATGGGGAAAGCAAAGGCCGTATGAACCGCCGCGGTTATAAGCGGAAGCGCGAACACGGTTAGCATTTGGGAATTGACATTCTTTCGGATGTCCTCTTTGCTCATGCCCACATTCCGCATAATCTCAAACCTTTTCTCGTCCTCATACCCCTCCGTTACCTGCTTATAATAGATAATCAAAACGGTTGCGGCTATAAACACGACCGAAAGGAAAACACCCAGCAGGAATATTCCGCCGTATATGCCGTAAAAATCCGCGCTCTCAGCCTGCTTGTTCTCAACGCTGTAGCTGTAGCTTCCGCTTTCGCCTATATAGCTCTGTATCTCGGCGGTAATTTTTTCGCAAAGCTCCGCCTGCGTTTCGGCTGAAGCATTTGTATCAAAGGCATAGCCCAGCTTAAAGCGGCACCTTGATCCCGACGAAATGCGGCTAAGCTCCGCATTGAACTTTTCGGTAAGCGACTCTACTTCGTCGGTAACGATAAATACGGTTGAAATTGCGTATTTTATGGAATCCTCGCTGCCCATAATGCTCTTCAGCTGTTCCTTAACGGTTAAAACGGTTCCGTCGGGCAGATTGATGCTACTCTCATCAAAGTTTGTGCTTACGCAGTATATAAACACTTCCCCGCTCTCAAGCGTTTCGTTAGTGTTCATGCAGGCATTGTACACGCTCAGCGGTATAAGCTGGATTCTCACGGAGTAATCCATAGTTTGCGTATCAACGGGATCAAATGAAAGCAAGCCGTCTTTCAGTACGCCGTTCGCGGTAACGCTCAGGGTTTGCTCAACATTTTCCGTCTCAATGCCGTATTCGCTCAGCACCGCGTCAATCCGGCCGCAGTATTCATTAAGGCTCTCCTCTTCATAAGGCTTTATGCTCTCATTTTCGGGGTCAAATCCTTCGAACACATACGGTATGTATTCTATCGAAGCTGATATATCGTGAGGATAGCGCGTATTCAGGCTTTCCTCCTTGCCTATATAAAGCGTGCCCGCGCCCATAACAATCACAAGAACCATAGTGCTTAGAATGCATATAGAAGCTAAGCCCGCGCCGTTGCGCTTCATGCGGTAAACCATGCTTGAAACGGAAACGAAATGGTTTTTCCGATAATAATAGCGCTTGTTCTTCTGAAGCAGGCGGCAAAGCGTTACGGAGCCGGATATAAACAGCAGATACGTTGCCACTATAACAAGGCATACGGCTATAAAGAACCAAACCATGGCCGTAAGCGGGTTTTTGATTGAAACGGCTATATAGTAGGCCACTATAAGCAGCAAAGCTCCCGCTATGCCAAGCACGTAATTCGCCTTTGGCGGCTTTTCGCCCACGCTTTCGCTTTTTGCAAGCGTTATTGCGCCGGATTTTGATACGGTAATAAGTCCTTTTATGAAAATAAGCGCGAAAATGGCCGCAAAAATAAACCACGTGTCCCTGAATGCATCGGCATAAATTATCATGCCGTAGGTAACGTCCCCTTCAAGCATTCTGACCATTATAAGCTCCGCCGTTTTTGAAAGCAGAATGCCGCACACAAGTCCGCCTGCCATTGAGATAAGGAAAAGAATAAGGCTTTCCCAAAGGAGCAGCCGGCAAAGGTTGCCCTTGCCCATGCCAAGCATATTATAAAGCCCGAACTCCTTTTTTCTTCTGCGCATAAGGAACGAATTTGAATAAAAAAGGAATATAAGGGCGAACAGGGCCACTATCCAGCAGCCGAAGCCCAATATCAGTTTTACCGAATTGCCGCCGGACATATTTCTTAACGCGGGCATGCCGGCAAGATGATGAATTATATAATACATCATAATCATGCCTACGCAGGTTAGTATGTACGGAATATAGAAGCGCCTGTTTTTCTTTATCCCGTCCCACGCTATCTTAGGATAAAAGCCCATTTTCATGCCCTGCTTCCTCCTGCCGCAAGCATGGTAAGGGTATCCGAAATCATTTGATAAAGCTGCTCGTTTGTGCTGTTTCCGCGATAAATCTGGTGGTACACCTCCCCGTCCTTTATGAACAGAACGCGCCCGGCGTGGCTTGCCGCCTTAACGGAATGGGTTACCATAAGAATGGTTTGGCCGGAATTGTTTATCTCCTTAAAAAGGGTTAGCAGCTCATCCGTTGCCTTTGAATCAAGGGCTCCGGTAGGCTCATCGGCAAGAATAAGCTTGGGGTGCGATATAAGGGCCCTGGCCACCGCCACGCGCTGCTTCTGACCGCCGGATATTTCATAAGGATATTTTTTCAATATACTCGTAATGCCAAGCTGGGCCGCGATGGGCTCAAGGCGTTTATGCATTTCCTTATAGCTTTTGCCCGCAAGCACCAGCGGCAGATATATATTGTCCTCCGCGCTGAACGTATCAAGCAGATTGAATTCCTGAAACACAAAGCCGAGATTATCCCTGCGAAACGCGGCGATTTGGGATTCCTTAATTTTTGAAATATCGTTGCCGTCAATAATAACGTTGCCTGAGGTTGGCTTATCAAGCGCCGCCAGTATGTTCAGAAGAGTTGTTTTGCCGGAGCCGGATTCGCCCATAATGGCCACGTACTCGCCCTGCTCAACATTGAACGTAACGCTTTTAAGCGCCTCCACCTTATTCGCGCCGAAACGGCTTGTGTATATTTTCTGTACGCCGTTTACGCTTAATATATTCATATAACAAAAATCCTCCTTTTATGATTTCTGTTATCATTATCGCAAAAAGGGCTTTTGCCTCGCCATCGATTAGGCTTACAAATGCCCCGAAAAATCTAACAGTTATGTAAGAAGTTTATTCAGGCTGTATCTTCGTCTGCGAAAGGTTTATATCAATCGCCGTTCCCTTGTCAACAACCGATTCGGCCGAGATTGTGTGGCCGAGATTTGCGCAGATTCTGCGGCAAAGATACAATCCTATGCCGCTTGATTTTTTGTCCATGCGGCCGTTATAGCCGGTGTAGCCGTTTTCGAATATTCTCGGCAGATCAGATGCCGCTATGCCTATGCCGGTGTCCTTTATGCGCAGCGTTTTGCCGTTTACAAGCGAAATTGTGATGCTGCCCGACGGGGTATACTTCAATGCGTTTGACAAAACCTGCTCGATTACGAACGAAAGCCAGCGCTCGTCCGTAACAATCCTTGTGTTCAGCGGCTCATAAACAAGTGTCAGTTTTCTTGTTATAAACTCATAGGAAAACTTTTTAACCGCGGATTTAACGATTGCGTCAAGGTCGTATTCCTTAAAAATATAATCCGTGCTTTCGGAATTAAGCCTAAGGAAAGTAAGCACCATTTCAACATACTGTTCAACGCGGCAAAGGTCCGCCGTAAGCTTTCTTGAAAGGGCTGAATCCTCGTTTTGAAGAGTAAGGCGCATGGAGGCTATGGGCGTTTTTATCTGATGCGCCCACACGGTATAGTAATCGACCATGTCCGAATACTGGCGGCCCGTTTGGGACTTATATTCAAAATGCTCTTCCGAAAGCCGACGAATAATATCGCGATAGTCCTCGCCCAATATGTCCCCTTCAAACGTATAATCCGCGGTATACGCATCATCAATGCTCTTTATGCGGCAAAGCTCATTATGCTCCCGCTTAACTTTAATAAAATCGCACACCAGCGCAAAAATGCCCGCGGCGGCACAAAGGAGCATCGGGTACAGCACGGCCTGCACAGGCAAATCATAAAGCAGAAAGCTTATAGCAAAAATAACCGCGAACAAGCCGAATGCCATAAAAACGCGGCACCGCTGCCGGATGTATTTCAAAAGCAGATTCATAGTAGCACCTTACCCTTCAATCAGGTATCCTTCCCCGAATTTGGTGGTTATAAAGTTTTCAAGTCCCGCGGCGGAAAGGCGCTTGCGGAGCCTGTTCACGTTTACGGAAAGCGTATTTTCATCAACAAAGCTGTCCGTTTCCCAAAGGGCCTCCATAAGCTTTTCCCGGCTTACCACCTTGCCCTTATTTTTAAGCAGAGTAACAAGAATTCTAAACTCGTTTTTTGAAAGCTGTATCTTTTCGCCGTTATAGGTTAATGTGCTCTCGCCTGTATTAAGCATGGCACCGCGGTGCTCAATAAGCGGCGCTGACGAGGCAAAATCATACGCCCTTCTAAGCAGCGCCTGAAGCTTTGCCATAAGCACACTTTGGTCAAAGGGCTTAGCTATAAAATCGTCCGCGCCCATGTTCATGGCCATCACCATGTTCATATTATCGGCTGCGGAGGAAATGAATATTATGGGCACCTTTGAAACGCGGCGAATTTCTCCGCACCAATGATAGCCGTTGAAAAACGGCAATGAAATATCCAATAAAACTATATGGGGATCAAATTGGGCGAACTCGGCCATTACGTTTCTGAAATTCTTAACGCACTCAACCTGCATGTTCCATGTTTCCGCCTGCGCCTTAATCGCCCCGGCAATTCCCGCATCGTCCTCTATTATAAGCAATCGGTACATAATCCGCTCCCTCCCGCGTTTTCGTCCGCGGCACTTACGTTAATTTATTCTATCATCTGATGATGTTCGTTTCCATACTTTTTCCGACAAAGCAACATACAGGCATTATATTGCTCCGCCATTCCCTCCGTTTGCAAACGGGAGAAAACAGCGTATAATTAAGCGAGAATTTCTTATAATTTGAGGTAAAGGCCATGCAAATCTCAATTGATAAGCGGCAGTTCGGCGCAACATCGGACGGCACAAGCGTTTTCAGCTATATTGCGGACAACGGCCAAATAGCCGTTGAGGTTATGGAATACGGCGCGACAATTCGCTCAATTTGGGTAAATAAGGGTGGAGCGCGGACGGACGTGGTGCTTGGGTACGATACGCTGAAGGAATATGAGGAAAACGACGGATATCTCGGCGCGTGCGTAGGGCGCGTAGGCAACCGCATAGGCGGGGCGGAATTCAAGCTGAATGGGAAAAGGTACACCCTTGCCAAAAACGACGGGGAAAACCATCTGCACGGCGGCATACGCGGCTTTGATAAGCGCATCTGGAACGCCAAAATACTGCCCGACGGCATTCGCTTTGAGCGCATATCACCCGACGGTGAGGAGGGCTACCCCGGCACGCTCAGCGCCGCCGTAAGCTACCGCATAAACGGCAGCACACTAACGATTGAATACGAGGCGACAAGCGACGAAGATACGCTCTGCAGCATGACGAACCACAGCTATTTTAACCTGAATGGTTCTGGCTCCGTATTAGGGCACACGCTTATGATTAACGCCGATGAGTTTTTGGAAAACAGCAGTGCCACTCTGCCCACTGGTAAACGACTGCAGGTTGAAGGAACTCCCTTTGACTTTCGTGCGGCAAAGCCCGTGGGGCAGGATATATGCTCCGACAGCATACAGCTTAAAAACTGCGGCGGATATGACCACAATTTCTGCCTTAATGGGGAACCGGCGGCGGTGCTCTGCGGCGACAAATCCGGCATAACGATGAGCGTGCGCACAACGCTTCCCGGCTTGCAGCTATACACGGCAAACGTATTAACCGAGCGGCGCGGCAAAAACGGGGCAATTTACTCTCCTCGTTGCGCGCTTTGCCTTGAAACGCAATACTACCCCAACGCAATGGCCTGCATAGGCTTTGAAAAGCCCATACTTAAAAAGGGTGAGCTTTGGAATCACCGCACATCGTTTACATTTTCATAAGCTTAATTCAAGATAACATAAAGCCGCCGAAAAGTTAGACATTCTCTATGCTTTCGGCGGCTTTTACCAACACGTTTTGTCCGTCCTGCAAGCCCTGTAAATTCAAAAAAAGATAAGAAAAAAGCCATCTTCGCGAACAAAGATGACTTAATTCATGGTGCACCCTCAGGGGCTCGAACCCTGGACACCCTGATTAAGAGTCAGGTGCTCTACCAACTGAGCTAAGGGTGCATATTGTGGAGCGGGAGACGGGGCTCGAACCCGCCACCTCTGCCTTGGCAAGGCAGCGCTCTACCGAATGAGCTACTCCCGCACAGCGCTTACACGCTTTTGCGACCGCTGCGGTGCGAGGTGCTTTCCTCAGCGCGCTCGTATATTCTAACTCAACTAATTCATTATGTCAAGCATCAAGCACAAACTTTTTTCAGATTTTTGTGTTTCGATTAAAAAAAGCCCGAATGCTCGAGCTTTTTTATAACAGAATTTTTATTGTGCCGCTTGGATCTCGGATTCATCCGTAATCAGCTCGCAGACCACCACGCAGCGCTGTTCGCTTGTGCCGGCGCTGTGGTTAAAGTCACCATAGCAGGTTATAAGCGTCATCTTCGCGGTATCGCTTTCCATATCCATTACGCTTTCGGGATAATCGTTATACGGATAGAAGTCCACGCTTATCACCTTGAAATAAAGCACGCTTCCGTCCTCGCGCTCAACCGCAACCTGCTGACCAACCTGCATATCCCAAAGTACGGAGAAGCGGCCTATTTTGCCCTTCCAGCTCTTGTGGCCGTTTATAAGGGCATTGCCCAGCTCACCGGGCGCGGGGCCGGGTTCGTACCACGCGGCAACATCAGGATCGTCAATGGTGGCCATCTGGCCCTTTTTATCGCCTTCCTCTATAAGGCCAACGGGCTGAATCTCCGCCATAACCTCCGCATCAAGGAAATATATCATGGTTGGCGCGGAACGCGTGTATTGATAGGGCGTTGGCGTAGGCTCCTCGGTGGGAGCGGGCGTTTCCGCAGTATCCGCGCCGGGCGTGGCCGTAGGCGTAGGCTGTGCGGTGGGCGATACGGTAGGCGTGGGCGGGGCAGTATAGTCACTTATAAGCACATACTGACGAATAATAAGCACCACGCCGCCTATCAGCAGCGCCGCGCTGAGACAATACAATATGATATCAAGCGGGGTAAGCCGCTTTTTATTCTTTTTCTCTTTCTTTTCCATGGCTTGATTATAGCATTCATGCCGCCCGTTGGCAATTTATACTTGCCATGATGGCGCAAAGTTTGTTTTTACTTAACATTTTGCCATAAATATGATATACTGATTCGTCAAATAAGCTAAATATTTAGGAGAGACTATGGACACAAGGAACGAGATTGCACTTGCGATATCCGCCGCGACGGGTTTGGACTCGGCGGAGCTTTCAAGCTATATAGAAATTCCGCCGGACAGCAGCATGGGAGACTATGCTTTTCCCTGCTTCCGCCTTGCAAAGGCCATGCGCAAAGCCCCGGCAGCGATAGCCGCGGAGCTTAAGGACAAGATAGCTCTGCCCGCGGGCGTTACCCGCGCAGAGGTTGCCGGCGGTTATCTTAACTTTTTTGAGGACAGAACCGGTGCCGCCGCCGCTACCATAAAGCGAGTGCTTGACGAGGGCGAAAACTACGGCCACAGCGACGAGGGCCACGGCGCCAACGTATGCGTGGAGTTCTCCTCCATAAACATAGCCAAGCCCTTCCACATAGGCCACCTGCCTTCCACCGCGATAGGCAACAGCCTTAACAGGATCTATAAGGCATTAGGCTACAATACCATAGCCATAAACCACCTTGGCGACTGGGGCACGCAGTTTGGCAAGATGATAGTTGCCTACAAAAAGTGGGGCAACAACAAGCCCATCGAGGATTCCACGGTAAGGGAGCTTGTTAAGCTTTATGTGCGCTTCCACGAGGAGGCCGAGAAGGACGAAAGCCTGAACGACGAGGCCCGCGCATGGTTCAGAAAGATTGAGCAGGGCGACGCGGAGGCCGTTGACCTTTGGCAGAGGATGAAGACGCTTACGCTTAAAGAAGTGGGCGAGGTTTATAAGCTGCTTGGTGTTGAATTCGACAGCTACAACGGCGAAAGCTTCTACGAGGACAAGATGCAGGCCGTTATAGACGAGCTTGACGCTAAGGGCCTGCTTAAAACCGACAAGGGCGCAAAGATTGTTGATCTTTCCGAATACAATATGCCGCCGTGCATAATAGTTAAATCCGACGGAGCGACCCTTTACGCAACGCGCGACCTTGCCGCCGCCATATACAGGAAAAACACATATAATTTTGTGAAGAGCATTTATGTTGTTGCCTATCAGCAGAACCTGCATTTTCAGCAGTTCTTCAAGGTGCTTGAGCTTATGGGCAAGGACTGGGTGCGCGACTGCGTGCACGTGAACTTTGGCATGGTATCAATGGAAGAGGGCACTCTTTCAACCCGCCACGGCAACGTTGTGTACCTTGAGGATGTGCTTAACGCATCAATTGAGAAAACGCTTGAGATTATAAAAGAAAAGAGCCCCGACCTTGAGGACAAGGAAGCCGCCGCGCGCGCGGTAGGCGTTGGCGCCGTGGTATGGGGAATTCTTTACAACAGCCGCATTAAGGACACGAGCTTTTCCTGGAGCAAAATGCTTAATTTTGACGGCGAGACCGGCCCCTATGCCCAGTATACTCACGCGCGCTGCTGCTCAGTGCTGCGCAAGGCAAACGGCTACGACAAAAACAACGTGGATTGCTCGCTGCTTTCAGGCGAGGCTGAAACCGCGCTTATCAAGGCAATAGCCGCGCTGCCCGATACCGTAAAGGCCGCCGCGGAGAAATACGAGCCGTATCTTATCGCCCGCGAGACGATAGAGGTTTGCTCCTGCTTCAATAAGTTCTATTACGACTGCCGCATAATGGACGACGATCCCGCAACGCGCAACGCACGGCTTGCCCTTTGCGACGCGGCGCGTATATGCATAAAGAACGCGCTTTACCTTATAGGTCTTGAAGCGCCCGAAAGAATGTAACCACACTAATTTGAAAAGGAGATTTTAGGCATGCTTGATATTAAGCTTATACGCAGCAATCCCGAACTTGTTAAGGAAAACATACGCAAAAAGTTCCAGGATGAGAAGCTTGTTATGGTTGACGAGGTTGTTGCCATGGACAAGGAATGGCGCGAGGATCACACGCGCTGCGATTCGCTGCGCAACCAGCGCAACGTGCTTTCCAAGCAGATTGGCGGCATGATGGCCCGCGGCGAGCGCGACAAGGCCGAGGAGACCAAAAAAGAGGTTAAGGCCATGCAGGAAGAAATGGCCGCACTTGAGCAGCGCGAGGTTGAGCTTGAGGCCGAAATCCGCAAGCGCATGCTTGTTATTCCGAACATAATAGACGAATCCGTGCCCATAGGCAAGGACGACAGCGAAAACGTTGAGCGCGAGCGCTTTGGCGAGCCTGTAGTGCCCGATTTTGAGATTCCTTATCATGTTGACATAATGGAAAAGGTGAACGGCATTGATATAGACGCCGCGCGCAAGGTAAGCGGAAACGGCTTCTATTACCTTAAGGGTGACATTGCCCGCCTGCACAGCGCGATTTTAAGCTACGCCCGCGACTTTATGATAAACAAGGGATTCACCTACTGCGTGCCGCCCTTTATGATCCGCAGCGGCGTTGTAAGCGGCGTTATGAGCTTTGCCGAGATGGAAGGCATGATGTATAAGATAGAGAATGAGGATCTTTACCTTATAGGCACCAGCGAGCACAGCATGATAGGCAGCTTTATAGACACCTTCCTTGAAGAGGACACTCTTCCCCGCACGCTCACCAGCTACTCCCCCTGCTTCCGCAAGGAGGTTGGCGCGCACGGCATAGAAGAGCGCGGCGTATACAGGGTACACCAGTTTGAAAAGCAGGAAATGATAGTTGTATGCAAGCCTGAGGACAGCATGGCGTGGTTCGATAAGCTTTGGAGCTACACCGTTGAGTTCTTCCGCAGCCTGGATATACCCGTACGCACGCTTGAGTGCTGCTCCGGCGACCTGGCCGACCTTAAGGTGAAGAGCGTTGACGTTGAGGCCTGGAGCCCCCGCCAGCAGAAGTATTTTGAAGTAGGCTCCTGCTCCAACCTGGGTGACGCGCAGGCAAGGCGCCTTGGCATCCGCATAAAGAACAAGGAGAAAGGCAACTATTTTGCCCACACGCTTAACAATACCGTTGTCGCTCCCCCGCGCACGCTTATAGCCTTCCTTGAAAACAACCTTAAGGAAGACGGCACAATAGCCATTCCCGAACCGCTGCGCATGTATATGGGCGGCAAGAGCGTTATAGAATAACGCAGCATAAAAAAGTTCATGCAACTAATAAGGCGGGTGCTTCGCAGCATCCGCCTTTTTGAATTGGTTTTAGTGTAAATATGTGCGCATCACAGCCCGCGTATGCGAACCTCCGTTACGCGGCCTATAATTTCAGCCTCGTTCCTTGGAACTATCATGGGCTCGTATTTGGTATTCGCGGGGATGAGCATAAGCGAATCGCCAACCGTTTTAACCTTGCGGAGCAAAACCTCGTCCCCCAGGCGAACAACCGCTATGCGCCCATTTTCAACGCTTGGCTGCATTCTTACCAGCACCAACGCGCCTTCCGGTATAAACTCGCCCTCCATGCAGTCCCCCTCAACCTGCATATAGAAATACTCCCCCGCTACGGCTTCGTTCGCGGCAACGGGAATATATTCTTCTATATTTTCATCGGCAAGCATGGGAAGGCCCGCGTGAACCCTGCCGACAAGGGGAACGCCCACGCTGTCCTCAACCGGCATAAGGCGGGAGGAAATGGTTGTTTTTGTCTTAAAAAGAGGGGTTACGGTTGTTTCCTCGCGGCAAAGCAGATAATCTGCGCTTACATTAAAATAGTCGCAAAGCTTTATAAGCACCTCGTTAGGCAGGGCAACCCTGCCGGTTTCATATTTGCAAACGGCCGCCTTTTTAACGCCAAGTACGTTTCCGAGATCTTCCTGAGAGAGATGCGAGGCTTTTCTTAATTCCTTCAGTCTGTTCATGTGCCCTCCAAACGAGAATTTCGTCATCAATATTGTATCCCGCAAAGAAATATAATGCAAGACTTAATTTAATAAGAATTTCCAAAAAACATCATTTTCACGCTTGACAGTATCTTATTTGGATATTATAATGAATTCAAGCTCAATGGACGAGCCAAAATTTCCCATTAGGCCACATTCAGTCGGATTTAGTAAGTTTCCGAAACGGATATGCAGAGTCTAAGGGAGGCATCGGAGGTACAGTATGAATTACTTTGGTTTGTTTTTCTCTTTTATGGTTCCCAGCGTGATTTTGGGCTTTATGATTGCCGCCGCATGCCTGCAGGAAAGGGCGATCCGCCGCCGCACTCAGCGCACCAGGCACAGCGCCGCCCGTTCAAACGGCAAGGTTCGCAGCTACTCCGCCGCAAGGAAGAGCGAGCACGCAAACGCCGTGAAGAGCGACAAGACGAAGCTTTATATATACGACATGAGCGCGGCTTAATGAGCCTATGGAATTCGGCCAAACGGAGTGATATAATCAATCCGCCGTTTTAGGCGGCAATACAAAAAAGAAGGCCGAAGCACCATGAACATTATCGTAAGAGCATATAAAGAAGCTGATTTGGCGGACATGATCCGCATTTGGAACGAGGTTGTTGAGGAGGGCATTGCCTTCCCGCAGGAGGATTTGCTTACGGAGGAAACCGGCAAGGAGTTCTTTGCCGCGCAGACATACTCCGCCGTGGCTGAAGACACGGACAGCGAAAAAATATACGGCCTGTATATTCTTCATCCGAACAATGTTGGCCGCTGCGGGCATATATGCAACGCGAGCTACGCCGTAGAAAGTGAATCCCGCGGGCTGCACATAGGTGAAAAGCTTGTACTCGACTGCATGAAGCAGGGAGCAAAGCACGGATTCAGGGTGCTGCAGTTTAACGCGGTTGTGGCCACAAACACCCACGCAAGGCACCTTTACGAGCGGCTCGGATTCACTCAGCTTGGCACAATAAAGCGCGGTTTCCGCATGAAGGACGGGCACTACGAGGATATTTGCCCATACTATCACGAACTTACATAAACAATATTGCGCAAAAAGCGCCCGAGGAAATTCCCCGGGCGTTTTTCATATAATCATATCAATCGAATATTCCCTTTACTGCG
>CAZRHS010000029.1:18939-20935 GCA_964600045.1 uncultured Clostridium sp. | reverse complement strand
ATCATATTTGACCGGTCAAAGGTCAAATTGATACCACTCCTCATCGATTTTATAAAACCCAACCGATTCAAACATGCGCTGACTTTGCGTATTAAAAGAATAGATATTTGCCTTTACGGAGTCCATGCCTTTTTCTGCGGCAAGCTTTATCATTTCTTGGATACACCGTCTGCCGATATGCTGATTCTGGTATTCTTTGCAGACAACAATGGCAAGCTCTGCATCCTCTTTCAGAGAAACATCACCGACTAAGGTTCCCCTGTATTCGATATAATAACAGTCCCCATGAGAACTGAGATAATCATACATCCGATGCAGGAGTTCCAGATCATAGGATTCGTCCCTGTTGTCCACCTGCTTGCATACATCCAAATCCTGGTACCACAAAAAGGATACCGCATCATTTCTGTAATAAGGAATGAGTTTGATTTCCTCGTCCACAATTCGCTCTCTCATTTTTCCTCCCCACTGTCCATTTCGGGTGAAAGACATGCCCTATACTGCCGCTTAACGCTGTATCAAAGCGCCAGAATTTCATTGGCAATCTCACGAATGGTTTTGCTGCCTGTGTCAATCTTTATGGTGTCCAGGGCCTTATACAGATTGATTCTTGCGACACTTCGCTCAACAACATCGGCGGTTCGAAACCCGTGTGCAATGTCGGCCGACAAACGGTTCCGTAAATTTCGTTCATCGACCGTCAGGGAAATTTGGATGACCCTGCAATGATCGGTGTCCAGCCTGCTGATGATTTCGTCTATAATGGACTGCTCATGCATCACCCAACAGAAAATGACATTTTCATACGCGGTGCAGTGCAGGAAGTTATTCAGTAAATAGCAGATGTTGCGCATAACCATTGCCTGTCGTGATAATTCTCTTCGCATGCGATGCCATCGTACTTGCCGGCGAGCAGTTTGATCATGGTGGACTTTCCGGCATACGCTGTCCCATTGATAAAGTAGACATTGTTGAACTTCATATTGGACACCTCTGGTTCAAAGTTGCCACTCAGCGCATTCATGATAACACGAAATAACAACCTTGAATACAAAAAAGACTCTTGCTGCATCACTAAAAAGATTTATGGAGAAAAAGCCGCTGTCTAAAATTACCGTCAGTGAGATTATTGAGGACTGCGGCATTAATCGCAAAACATTTTACTATCACTTTGAGAATGTCTACTCTTTGCTTAAATGGATGCTGGAGGAGGCGATAGAGGTGGTAAAGCAGTTTGACCTGCTTGTGGATTATCGCGAGGCTGTGCTGTTTGTGATGAACTATGTGCGGGAAAACAAGCACCTGCTCTGCTGCGCATACGACAGCATGGGCAGGGATGAGATGAAGCGCTTTTTCTATGCTGATTTCATAGGTATTACGCGAAAGGTTGTTCAGAATACCGAACAACGGCTTGGGGTTAATGTTGCAGACGACTTTAAGAAGTTTCTGACGCATTTTTATACTGAGGCCATCGCCGGCCTTCTTATTGACGAGTTTACGGATGAGAAGGGCCACGACCCTCAAAAAGCGGCCGATTATTTTGTGATAATTTTGGAAAAGTCCCTGTTAAGCATTATGAAGAGTGTATAGAAAAGAAATTGGGGCGCAGTTGCCCGGCAAATTTATCCTTGCTCATTTTGCCTCGTGATAGTATAATGAACCCTGTCTGAGGCACTTTGCCTCACCGTATAAAGTAATGTGGAGTGGTATCGAAGAGGTCATAACGGGGCTGACTCGAAATCAGTTTGCGGTGATGAGCCGCACGTGGGTTCGAATCCCACCCGCTCCGCCAAGTAGAAAAGTCGCCATCCGGCGGCTTTTTATATTTCAAAAAAAGAGCGGAGGGATTCGAAGGGAACGTCCCCGAGAGGGGTGAAAAGCATCCTGTGAATGCTTTTCGAGTTCCCAGGGCTGGCGGTGACACTGCCCCAGTGGCGCCGGGAATCCCACCCGCTCCGCCAAGTAGAAAAGTCGCCATCCGGCGGCTTTTTATATT
>CAZRHS010000029.1:0-18839 GCA_964600045.1 uncultured Clostridium sp. | reverse complement strand
CAGGGCTGGCGGTGACACTGCCCCAGTGGCGCCGGGAATCCCACCCGCTCCGCCATAAGTTTACTGTAATTTTGACGGAATTATGGTGGACTTTTTGTGCTGATACAGTATATTTGAGTTTGACGAATGAAAATTCGAAGGATAATGATGCAAATGATCCGGTTAAAAAAGATGACTCGAGAATTGTGTCATGAACTGTATAAGCACTGGAGTAATGATGCATCTATTTATGCAGATTTGTCCGGAATTAATAAAGTATACACCTATATCGAAGCTCAGGCTGACAGATGTTTCGAATCGAAAAATGAATGGTTGCAGTCAATGCAGATACCATTGGGCGGTAGATTTAAGCTTGTTGCAATGCGGGCAAACGTTCAGCGTTCTATTTTTCCAACATATTCCTACCCAAATGAGGCAGAGACAAAAGCAGATATTCAACAAACTTTGTGACAGCAGGGGAAAGGCTTTTTTTATCTTTAAAAGCCAGACCGATTGTGCGGTAGTACGGAATTCCGAGTGATCGAATTTCAAGCCTGTACGGAATGCGCCTCAAAATCATATCCGGCAGAATACTGACACCGAGCCCTTTTTCCACCATCGCCATAATGGCAAAATCTTCCCAGGTGGTAAAGGCTATATTCGGCTTTACATGATAGTGTTCGAGCAAATCGGACACCTCGGTTTTGCCGCCGTGTTCAAGCAACAGAAACGGCATATTATCTAATTCTTCAATTTCCACGGTTTCCTTTTCGGCAAGCGGATGCTCAATAGGAAGGACAACCTTGTACTCGTCCTTTATAAGTTCAATTGTTTCAAAGACTGATACGGTTGGCAGACGCAGAAACCCGCAATCGACGCGTCCCTCATTAAGCCAGTTTTCAATTTCGTTATAGTCGCCAAGCAAAAGTTCATACTCAATTCCCGCATAATCGGCTTTTAATCGAGCAAAAACATCTGGCAAAATGTTGATTGCCATGCTTGAAAAGGTGCCGATCCTAACAACGCCAGTTTCAAGGCCGTTCATTCGGTTTATCTGTCCTTCTAGGTTGCCGTATTCATTGAGAAGCTTTCGGACGAACGGGAGCATCTGCTCTCCGGACGATGTTAGGCAAACGCCGCTCTTACTTCGTTCAAGCAATGTCATGCCCCATTCTTTTTCAAGGTCTGCAATCATTTTGCTGACAGAAGACTGAGCGTAATTCATACTTATCGCCGCCGCCGTAAAACTGCCTTTTTCAACAGTTTTAACAAATGCAAGATATTTCAGTAAAGGATTCTCCATCTTTTTATTCCAATCTTCGATGCTTTCTATTTGTAATATTCGCTTTTTCTATTATAACAATGCTTGTATATTATTGCAAGATGCATCGAAGGGGGAGAAATTTGCATGCACATCAAAAGTCAAAACATTGACATGCTTCATGGACCGCTTGCGGGAAAAATACTCTTGTTTGCTGTTCCTGTTGCTTTAAGCAGTATGCTCCAGCAGCTTTTCAATGCCGCTGATACCGCCGTAGTGGGACTTTTCAACGACACAAACGCGCTAGCGGCAGTAGGAACGAATGCTGAAATCATTGCGCTGATTGTATCTGTTTCAACCGGACTTGCCGTCGGCGCAAACCTCTTGGCTGCAAACAGAATTGGGCGGAACGAAGCAGATAAAATTCCGGAAGCCGTGCAGACGGCGATTCTTCTGGCGGTAGTCATCGGCATTATCGGCTGCATACTCGGACAGCTTGTCTGCAAACCGCTTTTAATATTGATACAGACACCCAACACCATTTTGAGTGAGGCGGCGCTTTATCTTAGAATCTATCTCATGGGATATCCGTTTCTGCTGCTTTATGATTTTGCATCCGCGATCCTGCGCGCCCATGGCGATAGCCGTTATCCGTTTATTGCGTTGACTGTATCGGGCGTTGCAAATATCATATTGAATCTCTTCTTTGTTGCTGTGCTTGGCATGGGTGTTGCGGGAGTTGCTGCTGCCACGGCAATATCAACTGCGCTTTCGGCGGCTTTGGTGCTTTGGCGCCTGGTAAAAGACATGAAATTGCATATCTGTCGTCCGTACATACTGCAATCCGATGTGGGAGAGATACTGAAGGCAGGAATACCCGCTGCCGTGCAGGGCGCGGTGTTCTGCTTTGCAAATATTTTTGTGCAGGCATCCGTTAATACATTTGGGGAAACGGCAATTGCGGGCAGTACGATTGCCATGAATTTCGAATACTTTACCTATTACATCATTACAGCATTTGGCCAGGCGGCGACGACATTTACGGGTCAGAATTTTGCGGCGGGAAACAGGAAAAGGTGCAGGCGAATTTCGGGAATAAGTCTCGCACTTTCAACAGTTTGCAGTTCGATCCCGATTTTTGCCATTGTTTTATTCAGAGACTTTTTCTCGGGTCTGTTTACTTCTGATGCCGCGGTAATCGAAAGTGCCTCGGCACGTGTTATGTGTATTCTCTTTTTTGAGCCGTTGTGCAATCTCTACGAAATCCCCGCGGGCTATCTGCGAGGCAGAGGGCATTCGCTTTATCCCGCAATTGCAACTATGATTGGTACTTGTGCATTTCGAATTTTCTGGATTTTCACGGTTTTTCAGGAAAATCCGGCGCTTACTGTGCTTTACCATGCCTTTCCTCTTTCGTGGATTGTGACGGTTGTGCTTGTGAATATCGGCCTTTTGCTTAACGAGAAATAGGCAGTGAGTCCCGTTTAACGAATTCTTCGATACCTTTTAAGGATGGATAAACCTTTTAATTAAATGTCAGAGGGGCGAGCATTTGATATCAAAACGGGTCACTATTTATAAATGAAAAAGTCGCCATCCGGCGGCTTTTTGTGTTATAGTCATTTACTGCTCACGTATACTATCAAAGAACATCTCCTTTGCTGCATTTCTGTATGTGCGGCTTATGGGAATGCATTTGTCGTCCGTCATAACGAACTCATTTTTAGACATTTTTACTATGTGCCTGTAACTGACCCAGTAGCTTTGGTGGCAGCGTATAAAGGCGTTCTCCGGCAAATCCTTAAGCAGCTCTGCAGGCGTGGCCGAAACAACCTCTTGCCCCGATTTAGTCTGAATAATTGTTTTATGAAGGCTCCTTTCAAAATAAAGAATATCGTGAAGAGGAATCTTTTTGCTCCCTGATGTATTTGAGATAACCAAGCAGCGGCATGAATTGCTCTGCTCTACGGCCTTATTTATCGCATCATTTATGCGCTGCTCAAGCTCATTCTTCAAAATAAAATATATGTGCCGCGTTTCGTAAACGTCTGTTGCGTATTCAAGAAAAGAGGTAAGGTAAATAACCGCGCATTGCGGCAGAAGCTCATTTAATCGTGCGGCCAATTCAATGCCGTTGGTGTTTGCCATCTGTATGTCCAGCACGGCTATTTCCGGCGCGTAATTATTCAGTTTAATCTCATTAAGCAAAGATTCCGCACTTGTAAAAACGCGTACCTGCGGAGAACAGCTTCCGCAGCGGTCGATTATAACGTCGCGGGTGTGCGCGGCGTGTATGCGTTCATCGTCACAAACGGCAATCGAAATCATTTATTCCGCTCCTTTCAAAATAAGGCTGGCCTTAAACTCGTTATTTTCGATTGAGTATTCAAAACTTCCGTCGTATTTCTTAGCAAGATCGTTTAGTATGTGCAGCCCTATGCCGCGTTCAAGCTCGGGAATGCGGCGCTTCTTTGTGCTCGTATTGCTGTCGGTTGGGTTGCGCTCAATAATGCTCAGATAACCTTTATCCATTCGGGCGGAGAGATATATCTGCTTTTTGCCTAAGCTTTGGCAAGCCTCTGCGGCATTGTTAAGTATATTTCCAAATCCCACTATCATATCCGCATCGTTAATGCCGGTAACTGCCGGTATTGATACCTGCATCTGTATATCGTATCCGTCAGATTTAAGCTCTTCACTGCGGGAGAAGAGGAAAGCGTCAACAACAGGATTTTCGCAGTTTCCAAGATTGGACTTGTATCGGCAGGCTTCGGATACATCTATGGAGTATTCTCGGGCTTTTTCGTATTGTCCTTCCTTCAGCAGAACCTCTATTGTGTAAAGATGGCTTGATATATCGTGCCGGATGCGCCGAATGTTCTTATATTGCTCGGTAATGTCGCTGTAATGCTGCTTTTGAAGTTCAATCTGCTGTGAAAGCATGTCGTTTTTTGCCTTAAGCTCGCTTCGTTGAGCCATGCCGCGTATGGCTATAAACAGCGCTATATCCGATATTATGCATATAACCAGTGCGGCCAGCATAAATATAACACGCTGCTCGCTGTAATCAATGCGAAGAAGTATCAGCCATCCTCCTATCAAAAAATATTGGCTCGCGGGGAAGGAAATATATAATAACCATTCTTTGCCGGAAAGTCTGTTTTTATACCTGTTCATTATCAAAACGAAGAACCAAACTAAAATAGCGGTTGAAAACAGAAAAATAGAGTTACACGCCAGTTGCAATGGCATTGGCTGATAACTAAGACCGGTCTGCATCTGTTCGGGTGTAAAGAGAAAGACTGTAGCCAAAGTGTCGGCTAGCAGCATTATCACAAGCGCGGCAAAGGCGCACAGAAGCGATTTATACCACTTATCTTTGAACAGAACAAGCGAAACGATCGGGAAATATATTATAGCAAAAATAAGTCTCTCAACATCCGCATAAGGAAAAATTTGAGGAATCAGAATATACCCTGCACAGCTTACGGCAAAGCCCCCAATGGTAATAGGCCATGAAAAGCGCCGGTTAAGTATGCAACAATATTCTGTTGAAATGATTAAATAAAATATAACATTGGTTATAACTGTAAGCAATGTAAGCCGCATCATATAGAATTTTCCCCACCCGATAACTGAATTGATTGAGCCGCTAAATGCAATATAAAGTTTACATAACGGCTAATCAAACAATAAGATAATATCACATTTATAATATGATGACAACCGAAACGGCATAGATGCAGCCGCAGGGGAGTTGAATGAATAATAATAAGTACGCCGTCGCAGATGAAAACCGGCCGCAAAACTTATGAATAATCGATGAACATGCAAATAAAGTCATTTATTTTGTGGGGAATATAATGTATAATAAATACTGTTGAGTTGAACCTTACGGTGGAAAGGGGTGTGCCGCCTTGTCATACGATGTATTTATAAAGGCTATTGCTTCCGGATTAAGCCAGATCCGCATACTGGATCTTATCGATATAATCGTTATCGCAGTAATTATCTATAAGCTTATTGTGCTTACCAAGGAAACCCGCGCTTATCAGGTGCTTAAAGGAATGGGCATATTGCTCCTTTGCGCCGTGATTTGCGACCTTCTTCAGATTCAAACCCTAAGCTGGCTTTTGCGCTCTTTCCTCAGCAGCGGCCTTATTTTGGCGGTCGTTCTGTTTCAGCCCGAATTCAGGCGCGCGCTTGAGCATATAGGCCGCGGCAATCTTTTCGACAAGTCCGTGCTTAACAGCGAAAAAGAAGAGGACTCCACAATCGTTTCAGAGCTTCAGCTTGCCATAACCGATCTTGCGAAGCGCAGGGTAGGCGCGCTTATAGTTATAGAGCAGAAAACCGCGTTGGGCGATATAGCCGCTACCGGCACTCGTATAGACGGCGTGATATCCGCGCCGCTTGTGGAAAACATATTCGAACCGAATACGCCGCTGCACGACGGGGCTATGATAATCAGGGACAGGCAGATAATAGCCGCGGCGTGTATTTTGCCGCTTGTCGCGGATAATGCAAGCGTGGCGAGAGAGCTTGGCACAAGGCACCGCGCGGCGCTCGGAATATCTACCGTGTCAGATAGTATCACAATAGTCGTAAGCGAAGAAACGGGCGTTATATCCTATGCGCGGGACGGTAAACTTGTGCGCTATGTTGATAATCGCGCGCTTAAGGATTTGCTTGAAACAATATTCGTGCGCGGCGGCGCATCACCGCTTGCACTGTTTAAGCGGAGGATAAAGAAATGAAGAAGAATATAAACATTGGCTCCGCAATTAAAACCTGGCTGAAGAATGCGTTCTCGAAGAACTTGGCTTTGAAGATAGTTTCGCTTGTATTTGCAATGCTGCTTTGGGGATACGTTCTTATGAGCGAAAATCCTCAGCGCACAAAAACAATTTCAAATGTTCAGCTGAATGTTGATGGCGAGGCTGAGCTTATTGCAAAGCAGCTTGTGCTTTCGGGCGATAAGGACTATGGCACGGTGAACGTGCGCGTGAGCACTCAGCTTACTTCCTATGCAGATCTTTCGGCGGATGATATAACCGCAAGCATAAACCTTACCGGCATAACCGAAACGGGCGAGCACGATGTGCCGATTACCGCGCGCACATCAACCGGCACGGTTGTAAGCGTTACACCGGACCACATAAAAATAACTGTGGATAACCTTGTTTCCAGGTCGATTCCGGTTGAAATAGAGCTTGAGGGTGAGCTTAACGATGGCTATTGGGCGGGAGAAGCCGTTACCAGCCGCAACACAGTAGAAATCGAAGGCCCGCTTGAATACGTCAGCCTTATAGATTGCGCCAAAGGCGTGCTGAATGTAGAATCCGCAACAAGCAGCATAAATAAGTCCGTCCTGCTTACGCTTTACGACAAGGATGGCAATGAACTGGATTCCAATCTGTTCTATACCAAGCTGCCTTCAACTACGGTTCGCATGGAGATACTGCCTATGAAGACCGTTTCAATAGATGTTGAAAACGCTATTCAGGGCAAAGATAACCTGCCTAAGAATTACGAGATAATAGGCTACGGCGTAAACGGCACGGGCAAGGTGCGAATAGTCGGCGAGAAGAGCGTGCTCGACGGTATCGATTCGATAAGCATTGAATATATTGATGTTTCGGGCGTTACCGAGAACATTGTGCAGGATGTGGCGCTTGTTGTGCCGGAGGGTGTAACCCTGCTTGATGACGGCACCGTTAATCTTTATATAAACATTCGCGAAAAGACGGATGAAGTTATATACGAAAGCGTTCCCATAACCGTGGAGCATCTTGGCCGCAAGCTGAACGCACAGCTCAGCGCGGAAACCGCGGATGTGGCTCTCAGCGGCCGTGTAAGCCTGCTGAATCAGATAGACAGAAGCGATGTTGAGCTTTATATAGATCTGAGCGGCCTTGAAACCGGCGTACACACGGTACCTGTTGAGATAAAGCTGCCAAAGGATGAAATGGAGAACGAACTTTCCTGCGTTCTGAGCGTAGAGACAGTAACCGTTACAATACACTGATATGCCTATAGTACTTAACCAAATTAAATTACCGATAGAAGAAAACGAGTCCTCGCTGAGCTTATACGCGGCGAGGGCTCTTGCCGTACCCGCAAAGGCTATAACCGGACTTCGTGTGGTAAGAATATCGCTTGACGCGCGTAAGAAGGACGCGATAGCGTTCAATTATACGCTTGAGGTGTCATTAAGTCCGCAGGACGAGGCAAAGCTTGTAAAAAAAGGCTTTGTTCAGGCCAAGCAAATCGAATTTGATGAGCCTATATTTGGCTCAACGCGGCTTGATAAGCCGATAATTGTTGTAGGCCTTGGCCCGGCCGGGCTTTTCGCGGCGTATACATTGGCAAAATACGGGTATAAGCCGATTGTCATAGAGCGCGGCAAGAACGTTGAAAACAGGCAGAAGGATGTTGAAACCTTTTGGCAAACCGGCAAGCTGAATACCGAAAGCAATGTAATGTTCGGAGAAGGCGGGGCAGGTACATTTTCCGACGGAAAACTTACAACGCGCATAAAAGATCCGCGTGCGCACAAGGTTGTGGAGCTTTTGCATCATTTCGGTGCGCCGGAGGAAATAACCGTAATGGCAAAGCCTCATATAGGCACGGACAGGCTTATAGAAACGGTTAAAAACATTAGGCGGGAGATTGTGTCGCTTGGCGGCGAAGTCCGTTTTGAAAGCAAATTAAACGGCATAGAAAGTAAAGATGGTCATATATCCGCGGCAATTGTGCAAACCGCTGCCGGCGAAGAACGCATAGAATGCAGCGCCCTTATATTGGCGGCCGGACAGGGCGGCAAAGATACTTACGAAATGCTGCTTAATGCGGGCGTAGAGATTGTTCCAAAGCCCTTTGCGGCGGGTGTGCGAATCGAGCATCCGCGCCAGCTGATAGACAGCGCACAGTACGGCAGGCACATGGATAACCCGCGACTTGGTGCCGCAGAATACCAGCTTACGTCGCAGCAAGGGGGCAGGGGAGTATACACTTTCTGCATGTGCCCGGGCGGTGTTGTTGTTGCGTCATCATCGGCCAAGGAGCAGGTGGTGGTAAACGGCATGAGCTATTATGCCCGCAACGGAGAAAATTCAAACGCCGCTGTTGTTGTTCAGGTTGGTGAAAAGGATTACCCCGCGGGACCTCTTGGTGGGCTGGAGTTCAGGGAAAAGCTTGAGTATGCCGCGTTTATTGCCGGCGGAGCCGATTACCGTGCGCCGGCGTGTACCGTGGGCTCAATGAACGGCCGAAAAACGGCTTTCGCATCCGTGCGCCCAACATATAGGCCCGGTGTTAAGGAAGCAGATTTGCGCAAGGTTTTGCCGGACTATATGTATGAAGGTAT
Source organism: uncultured Clostridium sp. (assembly GCA_964600045.1). Lineage (GTDB taxonomy): Bacteria > Bacillota > Clostridia > Christensenellales > CAG-138 > Phil1. The sequence goes on along the minus strand of CAZRHS010000029.1, from coordinate 10,230 downwards.
AAGGCTTGGGCTGAAGGACTTCGGGCGAAGACTTAAGGGCTATGATATGGCTGAAGCGGTTATAACGGCGGTAGAAAGCCGCACAAGCTCACCGGTTAGAATACTCCGCACCGAAACGGGGGAGGCCACGCGCGTGGCAGGACTCTATCCTGTTGGTGAGGGCGCGGGATATGCCGGCGGCATAGTTAGTGCGGCTGTGGACGGCATGAAGGCCGCGGAGCACATCATGGCGATATATAAGAGAGCATAGAATGCTGAAACTGATAAAACCGGAAATAAGCCAGCTTGAATACAGGCAAAAGCTTATTGCGGACAGCGACACCATGGCATACAACGCCAAATGGGGCGGAACGATAGATTTTCCTCCTGAAAAATGGGGAAAATGGTATGAAATATACCTTAGTGATGCAAACAACAGGCAGTTTTACCGCTACATTTACAGCCAGGAGGAAAATTGCTTTGTAGGTGAAGCGTCCTATCGTTACGATGAAGGCTACGGCGAATACATAGCGAACATAATAATTGAGCACAAACACAGGGGAAAGGGCTACGGCAGGGAAGGATTGCAGCTGCTGATGGATGCGGCCAAGGCAAACGGCGTTGTGAAACTGTGCGACGATATTGCGGCGGATAATCCGAGCATTGCTCTTTTCAGAAAGATGGGCTTCATCGAAGAATGGCGCGATGATGACGCAGTGATGATGGCAAAAACGCTTTAATTGAAAGCATATAGAAAGACCGGCGGAATTTACTCCGTCGGCCTTTTTACTATTCTTGATTATTTGCTGAGCATATCGTTGTACTTGTCAAGCTCTTCCTTGTTCGCCATTATGAAGTGGCCGGGCTCGATTTCTGTCCAAACCGGCTTATCGGTCTCGTAATGGTGGCAGGAAGGATCGTACACTATAAGCTTCTTGCGCTTTTCGCTCTTAGGATCGGGCAGAGGAATGGCGGAAAGCAGCGCCCTCGTGTAGGGGTGCAGCGGGTGTGCGAACAGCTTTTCGGTTTCTGCCAGCTCCACTATAACGCCCTTGTGTATAACGGCTATCCTGTCGCAGATAAAGCGCATAACGCTCAGATCGTGCGCTATGAACAGGTAAGTAAGGCCATGATCCTTCTGCAGCTTGCTCATCAGGTTAAGCACCTGAGCGCGAATGGAAACGTCCAGAGCGCTTATCGGCTCGTCTGCAATTATGAACTGAGGCTCCATTATAAGCGCGCGGGCAATACCGATACGCTGTCTCTGACCACCGGAGAACTCGTGCGGGAAACGGCTGGCGAACTCAGGCAGCAGACCAACGTCGAGCAGAGCCTTTTCAACCATTTTGTCGCGTTCTTCCTTTGTAAGGTCCTTGCGAACGTTCTGCAAACCTTCGCTTACAATGTAGTCAACCTTTGCGCGCTCGTTAAGGCTTGCCATAGGATCCTGGAATATCATCTGTATATTCTGAGTAACCGACTTATCCAGCTCCTTGGAGATTTTGCCGCTGATGCGCTCGCCTTTGAAGTATACCTCGCCGGCGGACATGGGGTTGATTCGGATTATGGCGCGGCCGATTGTGGTTTTACCTGAACCGGATTCGCCGACCAAGCCGAATGTTTCGCCCTTATAAATGTCAAAGCTTACATCATGTACGGCTACGAACGGATGGCGCTTTGAACCGAAGGTGACCTCCATGTTCTTTACGCTTACCAATACATCTGTTAAATCCTTAGCCATCGATCAGGGCGCCTCCTCTGCTCAGATTTGTTATGTTCTTAAGTTGCGGCGGCGGATCAATCTTGGGCGCTCTGGGATCAAGCAGCCAAGTGCGCGCCTTGTGGGTCGGACTTACTTCAAAGTAAGGCGGGCGGGCCACAAAGTCAACCTTCAGCGCCTGGGGATTACGGGGAGCAAACGCATCGCCCTGAATATGCTGGAAAAGGTTCGGAGGAGTACCCTGTATGGAGTAAAGATCCTCGCCCTTTATGCCAAGCTGCGGCAGGCTGGAAAGCAGAGCCCAGGTGTAGGGGTGCTTGGGATCGTAGAACACTTCGTCGCAGGAGCCTATTTCAACAATGTCACCGGCATACATAACCGCAATACGATCGGCAACGTTTGCAACAACGCCAAGGTCGTGCGTAATGTATATAACGGTGAGGCCGTATTTGGCCTGCAGCTTCTTCAGCAGATCAAGTATCTGCGCCTGAATGGTAACGTCAAGCGCGGTGGTAGGCTCGTCGCAAATCAGTATTTCGGGAACGCAGGCCATAGCTATCGCTATAACAACCCTTTGCCTCATGCCGCCGGAGAATTCGTGCGGATACTGCTTATAGCGCTTTTCGGGTTCGGGTATACCAACGTCTTCAAGCAGCTCAAGCGTTCTGGCCTTTGCTTCGGCCTTGCTTACCTTGTTGTGCAGGGTGAATGCTTCCTGTATCTGCTTGCCTATGGTCTTCAGCGGGTTAAGGCTGGTCATAGGATCCTGGAAAACCATTGCTATACGCTGACCGCGAATTTTTGCCCATTCCTTTTCTGTCTTAAGGGTGGTCAGGTCCTGGTCATGATAGTAAATGTGGCCGTTGTCAATCCAGCCGTTGTTGTCCAGCAGTCCCATGAATGTTTTGGTAAACACGCTCTTGCCGGAACCGGATTCACCGACTATCGCAAGGCTTTCACCCTTGTAAAGCTCAAGGCTTATGCCGCGGATGGCGGTAAGCACCTGGCCGCGCAGATTAAACTTAACTACCAGGTCTTCAACTGTAAGGACAGGAGTATTGTAATCGGGAGTATGTTCCATATATTCTTCCATTATTGTCACCTCATTCCTTACCTGTGGTTACGCGGGTCGGATGCATCGGCAAACGCATTACCAAGCGCGTAGAACGAAATGGTTATCGCGGATACTACCAGCACCGGGAACAGCAGCTGATACCTCTGTTCGGCAACAAGCATAACCTTACGGCCTTCATTTATAAGGTTGCCGAGGGAGGGGATTTCAACCGGCAGGCCAAGTCCGATGTAGGTAAGGAAAACCTCTGAACCTATGGCATCGGGGATGGCAAGGGCGGTCTGAAGCATAACTACCGATATAAGCTGCGGCAGTATGTTCTTCGTGATTATCTTCGCGCTGGGAGTACCAAGGCAGCGGGAGGCCAGGTTGAATTCCCTGTCGCGATAGATAAGTATAAGGTTACGAATGTACTTTGTCATGCCGATCCAGCCGGTAAGGCACATAACGAATATCATGGTCTTTAAGCTCGGACGCATAATGTACATAAGCAGCATCCTAAGTATCGTGTACGGAATATTATCAAATAGGTTGTATATTTCCGTAAATAGCCAGTCCAGCTTTCTCGCGTAGCCCCAAAGGGAACCGAGTATCAATCCTATAACTATGTTGCAAACAGCAACGCAAATGCCTATGAAAAGGCTTGTACGGGTGCCCTGCCAGATACGGCTCCAAAGATCCTGACCAATGCTGTTGGTACCAAACCAGAATTCGCTGTTCGGCTTTACGTTTCTCTGGGTTGCGCCGTTTTCATCGTTGTATATCTTATAGGAGTCCTTCTGATTGGGCAGAAGGGGCTGTATAAACGTGAACGCGAGCAGCAGTACCAGGAACGCGAGCAGTATAATGGAGGTTTTCTTCTTCATGAACACGCGCAGCGTGCTTCCCCAGTAGGAATAGTTGGAATAACCGGTGCGCTCTGCATCAGCGGTGTCGTGCTCCGCAACCTCAAACAAATCGTCCGTTATGGGGGTTACGCCATCATCGCAAACATTAACGTCCTTGGGAACCTTTATGTCCTCAAGATCTGCCAGGTTGTTTGTTGCGGCAAAGCCTTCCTGCAGCACGGATATTTTGTGATCGGCATAGCCTCGGGTAATGGGCTTTTTAGCCTTGTCAAAAAGTTTTTTCTCGCTCATTATCTGCTGTCTCCCTTCTTAACCAGTTTGATGCGCGGGTCGCAGATCATCATCATCAAGTCGCCAAGCAGCAGGCCGCATATGCTTATGACGGAGTAGAGGAGCACCATGGCCTGAACCATGGTATTGTCCTGGCGCTGTATGGACTGTATCAGCAGTCCGCCCATTCCGGGGATGGAGAAGAGGGACTCAACATAGAGTGAACCGGAAATGGTGAACAGCAGGGAAGTGGGCAGGCTCTGCGCCATAGGTATGAATGCGTTCCTCATAACGTGGCGGAACGCGACCTGGCTGGAGGTCATGCCCTTTGCGCGGGCAAGGCGAATGTAGTCCATGTTCATCTGGTCTACCATGTAACGCCTCATCCACATAGCGTTGGAAGCTATGCCGCCGAGGGACAGGCAGATTATCGGCAGTATTCGGCTTGTCCAGTCAAGCGGGTCATACAGCATTGGCAAGTCAAGCAGCGTTGAAAGATAAAGCTGAATTGCCAGGAAGTAAACCGCCGACGGCAGTGCGTTTATAAGCAAAACGTAAGCATTGCCTATCGTATCAAAAAGCTTGCCCTTGCTGCGCGCCATCATAACGCCCATGGGGTAGCCTATCAGCATCTGTATGCCAAGTGCTATAATGCCGAATTGGAATGAGTTCTTGGCCTTGGGCCACATAACGTCAACGCAGGCAACGCCTTTACGCATAACTATTGATTTGCCCAAATCGCCGTGCAGCAGCAGCTTACGCCAGAAATCGAAAAGCTGCTTGTACCACGGATCAAGTAATCCGAGTTCTTTCAGTATGTTGTTCTTTACGGTATCGCTCATGGTGTCCGAGCGGCCTTCAAAGTAGCCGTCAACGGGCAGCAGTCTCATGAGCAAAAACACTATGGAAAGTACCAAAAACATTGTTATTAAGGCACGTCCCAATCTGCCGAGTATGTATCTTAGCAACAGCGTTCACCTCAATTTTATAGTTTAGAAAGGGAAAAATAAAAGATGTTTTATTAGGCGCCGCCTGAGTTCCGGCCCGGGCCCGAGCCGAAACTCAGGCGGCGTGCGGCGCATCCACGCCTGTATTTTTTATTTAGGAGAGCCCCCGAAGGGGCTCTCCGCAGTCAATTTAGGCTTAAATTGTAAGTTTTGACTTAGTAATCTATGCCGTTGGCTTCAGCGTAGGCTATGCGCTCAGCGCGCTCAGCTTCCCATTCAACCAGCATGGTCTGGTATTCTTCGGTGCTGAAGGGCTTGTCATATACCCACTGGTACTTATAACGGCCACTGGACAGACCGAAGGGGCTGTACTGGCTCTCAAACGGATTCATGCAGCTGGACATGTAGCCGCATCCGCCAAGGGTACCAAGAGGAATTACAACCGCCTGATCAAGCAGCCAGGCTTCTACTTCCGCCAGAGCGTTGTAACGCTTGTTCATATCAACGGTTTCGGCGGTAGCTTCGGCAACCTTCTCACCATAGATGAAGTCTTTCCAATAGGTCTCATCGTAGCCGCTGCGGCCCATACGACCATCGGGATCGTCCTGAGTGGTCTCGGTAGCCATGCCGTCAGCACGCCAGATGTAGTTGTAAGCCTGACCAAGGTTGAAAGGATCGGTCCAGGTTTCGGGGTCAGCGTAGTCAGGTCCCCAGTAAGACATCATGAAGGAGTAGTTACCGGCGCGACGGGTGGTGGCCAGGTAGTCGGTGGAAGGATAGCCTTCAAGCACGAACTTGATGTAGTCGGCGCCGAGGAGCTCTTCGAGCTGCTGGGAAACAACTATAGCAAGGTTGGTCTGCTGTGAAGAGTCACTGCAGTAGGGCATGTAGGCCATGATCGGGAAGGTGACGCCGGCGGCTTCAAGCTCAGCGCGGGCGGCATCGCGATACTCAAGAGCGGTGTCGGACTGGAACTGATCGGTCTCAGCGTAGTCCTTCAGAGCATCGAGGTACGGATAGTCCTTACCATCTGCAGCGCAGAAGTTGTAAGGAGTGATGGTGCGCAGCACGTAATCTTCCGGAGTGTAAGGATCGTAGCAGCTGATGGCCTTTACGCGGTCAAGAGCGTAGTAGAGGGACTTACGGAAGTTTTCATTGTTGGCAGCAGCCAGCCACTGCTCATGGCTCAGACCGTCACGCTCATCATAGGTGGGCATGAAGTTGATCAGATAGAAGTAGCTGTAGGTACCGGGACGGTTCGGGCGAATGAGGGCAGCCTTTTCAGGATCGCTCATCCAGCCGTCGATCTGGTCGGTAGGAATGTCGCAAGCGGTAACTTCGCCGCGGAGCAGGGCCTCGGGAGCGAGGGTGCTGGCTTCGGCGTTGTACTTCTCTTCAATGCGCTCTACGTGGATCTTGTCTATATCCCAGTAGAGAGGATTACGCTCGTGGATGATGTAGGAGTTGGGCTCGTACTGGGTGCAGAGGAACGCGCCGCAGTAAAGGATGGTGTCGTAGTTGGTGCCGAAGCTGTCGCCCATCTCTTCAAGGTACTTACCGCAGGTGGGGTAGCCCCAGTTGTAAGTAAGGCGGGAGAGGAACCAGGGGCAGGGGGAGGTCAGCGTGAACTCAAGCTCATATTCGCTGATAGCCTTTATGCCAACGGTATCCCAATCGGCTTCCGCTCCGCTCTCAAGAGCCATGTAGTAGTCTTCTGCGCCGACTATGTCGAACAGCAGGTCAGCGGTACGGGCGGTGTTGGCGGGATCAAGTATCCACTTCGCGGAGGTTACCCAGTCCTCGGCCTTTACATATTCGCCGTATTCGCTGCCGTCCTGATACTGCCATGCAACACCTTCGCGAATCTTGAAGGTCCAGGTCAGACCGTCTTCGCTCTTGGTCCAGCTTTCGGCAAGGCAGGGCTGGCACATACCGTAGTTGTCGTACTCAACCAGGGTATCAATCCAGTTACACCAGGTAGAACCGGAGGAAGGATGCAGGGGGTTCCAGTCCGAAATTTCATCGGAGTAGAACAGCTTAACAACCTGCTCTTCAGCGGCGTTTTCGGGCCTCTCGGCACCGGTGTTGTTAACCACAACGTTGGGGTTTTCCGTAGCTGTGGGTTCGGTAGAAGTGTTGTCGGTAGTTGTGGTGTTATCAGTCTGGGTGGTATCATCGGTCGTGGTTTCGGTTGCGCAACCAGCGAACGCGGATACTGCCATTACTGCCACCAGCAACAGGGCGATCCATTTCTTCATTGTTTGTTCTCCTTTTTATTTTTTGTCCCTCGTGCTTGAGTACACGGGGAAACTTAAAACCTTTTTAATGTAACGCTTTGACCATTAAGCTTGGAATGCCTAATGTAACATGGGCAAATGCCCGGGGAAAATTGCTCAAATGAAATACCAAATTACAACAATATAAGTTACGCTTGACTCAATTGGTACAAACATATCTCAATATGGTGGAATTATACTACCTGAAGCCATAATCGTCAATAAAAAGTTCATTTTAAGTTCAAATTCTAAATGCATAAAAATGAGAAAAATCGGCTCCGTTACGATGAAAATGCAATTTAATACAATTTTTATGATAATCTTATGCTTAAAAATGTAAACCAACGTAAGGCTTGTTTCAGGTAAAACAAAGGGGCAGGGGATATCCCTGCCCGCGACATGTTAATTTTTGCTGCTTATTCGTCCAAAGCGTCCTTTTCGGGCACTATGCTTCTCAGTCCTACCATGCTGTCAACCGGCAGCGAGAAAAGCACCGTCTGCGCTTCTGTATGCACTCCCGCTTTCTCCATAATGGCGTGCATTATCTTATCCTTATCGGACTTAAGCGTAAGTATATACACAAGCTCCTTTTCGTTGCTTATTGAAAGTCCGAAGAACTTGGCCTTGGATCCGGGAGCCGTGCCGCGCGCGTTTATAACCGTGCCGCCGCGAGCGCCTGCGCTTCTGGCCGCGTCCATAACGGTATCCGTGTTGCCCTTTGCCGTAATGGCTACTATCAGCGAATACATAATCTCATTCATCTTTTTCACCTCGTCAGATGTAGTCTCGTTGGGCTCATGCTGCCCCTTTGTAAGGTAGTCTAAGCTGGACTGTCCGCCCACGCTGCCTACGGGTATGCTCATGGCTATTCCGTTGCCGGGAACCTCAATTCCCATAACGTCCACAAGCCTGCGCTGTATCCTTGCAACATAGCTTGAAGGCACGAATGCCTGAAGCAGCACTTTTTCCGTTTTTTCAAGCCCCAGGTAGTCAAGCACGCTTTTGCTTGCCGTGCCGTGGCATAGGCTTGCGAACTGCGCTTCTATGCCAATGCTTTTCAGCATGTTCAGGTACGATTCGTATTGGTCGCGCCTTACTATGCATAAGAGTAGTCTGTAATCCTTCATGCGTCGCCCTCCATTTCTATAATTTCTTCAACAGTGGTCTTGGTCTCGGTAGCCTTGGCGGCGGTGCCGCTCTTAATGCGGAATATTACGCCCAGTATCTGTATCGCGATAAGGGGTGTCATCGCAACCATTGATACTATGCCGAAAGCATCCGTTGCTATGTCTCCGCCAACCGCGGAGCAAACTCCCATGGCAAGCGGGAGCAAAAACGTTGCCGTCATAGGGCCGCTTGCAACTCCGCCGGAGTCAAATGCTATTGCAGTGAACATGGGCGGAACGAAGAAGGAAAGCACAAGCGAGAGTATGTAGCCCGGCAGCAGCAAATACATTATGGGAAGCCCCGTAAGTATTCTTATCATGGCAAGCCCAACCGACGCGCAAACGCCTATTGACAGGCTTACGCTCAGCGCCTTCTTGGGAATCATGCCGTTCGTCAGCTCATACACCTGCTTGTTCAGCACGTGCACCGCCGGCTCTGCCGCTACTATAAAGTAGCCCATCAGCATTCCTATCGGAACAACAATCCAGTTATAGTCAAGCGCACCAAGCTCTTTGCCTATAAGGCTGCCCATCGGCATAAAGCCAACGTTTACGCCGGTCAGGAATATAACCAAACCGATAAATGTATATATAAGGCCGACGGTAATCCTTATCAGCCGCTCTTTCTTCATTTTAATAGAAGTAAGCTGGAATATAACGAAGAATACGATTATGGGCGAAAGCGCCAGCACAACCTCTTTGAAATATTCAGGCAGTGCATCCTTAAAGTAATTCCAAAGTGCCTTTGTATCCTCAAATACCGGCAGCACGGTGGTGCTGTATGCCGTGTCGGCACCCGTGGGCTTGAATATAAGGCCAAGCACAAGCACGGATATTATTGGGCCTATCGAGCAAAGCGCAACAAGACCGAAGCTGTCCTGCTCCGCATTTTTATCGGTTCGTATCGCGGCCGCGCCAACGCCGAGTGCCATTATAAACGGAACTGTCATGGGGCCGGTTGTAACGCCGCCTGAGTCGAATGCAACGGCCAGAAACTCTTCCGGTACAAATATTGAAATAATGAATACGGCCGCGTAGAAGCCTATCAGCAAATAGTTAAGCGGAATCTTAAACACTATGCGCAGCATGGCTATAACAAGAAATACGCCTACGCCTACGGCAACGGTGATTATTATAGTCATATTTGGAATGTTCGGCACCTGCTGGGCCAAAACCTGTAGGTCCGGTTCGGCAATGGTTATAATGATGCCTACAATAAGGCTGATAAGTGCGATAAACCAAAGCTTTCGCGACCGGGTTATCGCGGAACCTACTTCGCTGCCGATAGGTGTCATGGCAAGATCTGTGCCAAGCGTAAAAAGACCCATGCCGAGTATCAGCATTATAGCGCCGATTATAAAGGATATAAGTATATCCGTAGGCACAGGCACAACCGTAAAGCAAAGCACGAACACTATTGCCGTTATCGGCAGAACGGAGGCGAGGGATTCCTTTAGTTTTTCATAAAGTATCGTTTTGTTGTTTTTGAGCACTAATTATCCTCCTTTTTTCTTTAATCAGTTGTCATAAGAAATAAAACCCGTATATTAGTTTATCATAACGGGGCGCTGCATGCCACCCTGCAAAGGTTGCTATTTTGTGAATTATTGCTTAAGAATAGGGAAAATGTGTTCAGAATTTATAAAAGAAAGCCGCACCCGATTTTCGGGTGCGGCTGATGCGTTTGTTTAATCAGTCAGCTTAAATTACGCATTCCTCTTGGCGTTTTCAAGTTCCTTGCAGGCGGCGTCCATTTCAGCGAACTCACCGGCATGCTTCTTACCGACTATGTTCTTGATTACGAACAGAGTGGCAACCATAAGGATAATGGCGATAGCCAGGTTAATCCAAACGTTCTGGATAAGGCCGGCCAGTATGAAGCTTACGAAGGAAACAGCGGTAACGGTCAGCGCGTAGGGCAGCTGAGTGAACACGTGGTTCAGATGGAAGCA
>CAZRHS010000028.1:0-21726 GCA_964600045.1 uncultured Clostridium sp. | reverse complement strand
GGGGACGCAGGGACGCAGGGGACGCAGATTTCCCCCCGAAAGCTATGGAGTATATTTAACGCTTGTGGTAAAATCAATATATCAAAAATCGGGAGGAATAATAGTATGGAACGCATACTGGTAATAAACCCCGGCTCAACTTCAACCAAGCTTGCCGTGTTTGATGGGGAAACGGAGCTTTTCCGCACAAGCATAGAGCATGATCAGAAGGAAACCGCAAGGTTCATCCGCGCTATAGATCAGCTGGACTTCCGCAAGGAGTGCGTGCTGAAAACGCTTGAGGAGCGGAATATTCCGCTTGAATCATTAAGCTGCATTGTTTCCCGCGGGGGCATGCTGCCGCCCTGCAAAACAGGCGCTTACGGCGTAAACGGCGATATGCTCGCCTTTGTGAACAGCGACCATGTTGTTTGCGAGCATATTTCAAACGTAGGCTGTGCCGTGGCCGACGCCATAGCCAAGCCCCTTGGCATACCCGCAATGATATACGATTGCGTGGGCGTGGACGAAATGACAGACGTTGCGCACATAAGCGGCCTGCCTGAAGTGCCCCGTGAAAGCCGCGGCCACGCGCTGAATACCCGCGCCATGGCAAGAAAATGCGCCGAAAACATTATGCACAGGCCCTTTGAAAAATGCACGTTCATAGTGCTGCACCTGGGCGGCGGAACCACCTGCTGGCTTTTTGAAAACGGCCGCGCCATAGATATGTACAGCGATGACGACGCGGGCTTTGGCCCGGAGCGCTGCGGCGCACTGCAGGCGGCATCGTTGGTCGCGCTCTGCTGCAGCGGAAAATATACCGAGGAGCAGCTTGCCAAGCTTGTTCGCGGCAACGCCGGCCTTAAGGCGCACCTTGGCACCAGCGACGTGCGCGAGGTTGAAAAGATGATAGACGCGGGCGATGAGCACGCAAAGCTTGTGTTTGAGGCGATGGGATACAGCCTTTCAAAGGGCGTTTCGGCTCTTGCGGCCCCCGTTTGCGGCAAGGTGGACAGGATTATACTTACCGGCGGCGCCGCGCACTCAAAGCGCCTTTGCGAAAACATTATAAAGCACGTTAACTGGATTGCCCCCGTTGAGGTTATGGCGGGCGAATTTGAGCTTGAAGCCCTCGCCGCGGGTGCCCTGAGGGTACTTAGAGGGCAGGAGGAACCCAACACATTCGTTTGGAGGCACTAAAAAGCATGGAAGCAATAGGCATAGCGGCAAATGAAACCAAAAAAGACAGGCGAAAGGCGCTCTGCGCCATGCTTGCCTTTATGCTGCTGTGCTATCTTCTGCTGCATAGCCTTTTCGGCGGAACGCTGCTTGACCACTGCGCGTGGGACAGCTATTCCCTTCAGGCGCAGGCGTGGCTTGAGGGGCGCACGGATCTGGGGCAGAATTATACGTATCTGGAGCTTGCCATATATAACGGCAAGTACTATGTTTCATTTCCCCCGTTCCCAAGCGTTGTAATGCTGCCGTTCGTGCTTATATTCGGCACGAATACACCCAATAACCTTATAATAATGGTCATAACGCTGCTTACGGCCGCCGCCGCGTTCACGCTTTGCGGCTTTGGCGGATACAGAGCAAAGGACAGCGCGCTTTTAGCTCTGTTCATAACGTTTGGCAGCAACGTTATGTGGATGAGTACCATGGGCGGGGTATGGTTCATGGCGCAGATTATGATGATGCTTCTTCTGCTGCTCGCCGCCACCTCCGCCTGCAAAAACAGAATGTGCCTTTCATACGCGCTTGTCGCGCTTGCGGTTGGGTGCAGGCCGTTCGCGGCCGCGGCGTTCCTTCCGCTTGCGGCTTGGTTTTACGCCAAAAACAGAGCGCGCGGCATGGGCAAGTTAGCCTCGTTCTTTTCCCAATGGAAAGCGTGGATCGCTCCCGCGGCGATAGCGGCGGCAATGATGTGGTATAACTACATTCGCTTTGATAATCCGCTGGAGTTCGGGCATAATTACCTGCCGGAGTTTCTGGAAAGCGAAAACGGACAATTCAACCTTACATACATCTGGGATAACATTGTTCGCATATTCCGCCCGGTTACGCTTAACGCGGATCTGTCGCTCAGCTATTCCTATTTTGATGGGTTCATGTTCTTTGTGGCAAATCCGCTGTTTCTGCTGTTCTTCGCGAGCGTATGGCGCAGCATTAGGCAAAAGAACATAAATTCCGTGCGTGTTTGCCTGTGCGTGGCTATGGCGGTGATGCTCTTTGGGCTGTGCCTGCATAAAACGTTTGGCGGGTGGCAGTTCGGGGCAAGATATACCTGCGATCTTCTTCCGCTCGCGCTTTGCCATATTTGCATGTCCTCCGCCGAAAAGCGGCTTAAGGGCTGGGAAAAGGCGGCCGCCGTGTTCGGAATCGCGTTCAATATATACGGCGCGCTGGCGATGACGTTTCAATACGGATCATAATTAAATCAATAAACATACCAAAGGAGAAAAACACATGGTTATAATCGAAATGGAAAACGGAAAAAAGATTAAGCTTGAAATGGACCGCACGGCCGCGCCCAACACGGTTAAGAACTTTTTGAGCCTTGCTAATTCCGGCTTCTACAACGGCCTTATATTCCATAGGGTAATACCCGGCTTCATGATTCAGGGCGGCTGCCCCGACGGAACCGGCATGGGCGGCCCGGGATACAGCATAAAGGGCGAGTTCAGGGCAAACGGCGTTGCCAACGGCCTTAAGCATACCCGCGGCGTGATAAGCATGGCCCGCGCGATGAATCCGAACAGCGCAGGCAGCCAGTTCTTTATAATGCACCAGGATGCCCCGCATCTGGACGGCCAGTATGCCGCGTTCGGCAGGGTTATTGAGGGCATGGAAACGGTTGACGAAATAGCCGCCGTACCTACCGACTGGAGCGACAGGCCCCTTAACGTGCAGCGCATAAAGAGCATAACCGTGGAGAACGAGGGCGAGATAGAGGAGCCCGAAAAGCTTTAAGCCACACCGGGTTCATAAAAAGTTAATCGCTTAGCGCGGGATTATATGATAAAAGCGTGATAAACTGCTGTTGAAGGGCGGGCCGGGTTGTTGTATAATACATTATGTGTGAGGTTTTGGCACTATGGAAGCTAAAAAGCAAAAATCCGGCACCAAAAGGGCAAGAAGCTCAAGAAAAAACAGCTTTACCCGCCCCAAGGCCATATCTAAACTGATACTTATTACGCTTGCCGCTTTAAGCATTATCGCGGCTGTTTTGTATATCTTCATAGGCAAGCCCAGCGCCAATGACATAGACCGGGTTGTTGACGACGGCACCATCCTTGAGGGCGTAAGCGTGAACGGCGTTGATGTTTCCGGCATGACTTATGCGGACGCTTATCAGGCCGTGCTGCCCAGCGTTGAAGAGGACCTTGAGGGCATACAGATAAACGTTGTTCATTCAACCACCATGTGGGTGCTTACCGCGGCGGACATGAAGCCCACCGTAACGCTTGATTCTGCCCTTATGGAGGCGTTTAAGCTTGGCCGCGCCGGCAGCGTTATTGAAAACGCAAAGGAAAAGGACGATATAAAGGAAAACGGCAGGGACATAGCGGTTTATTTCATTCCGGATGAAGTAGCGCTGAAAACGCGCCTTAGCGAGATTGGCGATGTTCTTGATACCGATCCCGTGAATCCTTATGCCGAGGCGGTATCCTCCGCATCCGAACCCGAGTTTGTGTTTAACGAGGGCACGGACGGCTATGTTCTTGATGAAGAAAAGCTTTATCAAACCATAGTAAGCCTGCTTGGGGCAGGGCAGACAAAGGCAACGCTTGAGCCGGAGCTTGAATATACCGAGCCCGAGCTTACAATGGAGGAGCTTAAGGAGAATACGCAGTTCATATCCTCTTTCCAAACGTCCTTCGGCGGCAGCAGAGCGGCAAGGAACGAAAACCGCGTTGGCAATATTCAAAAGGCGTGCACGCTGCTTAACGGCCTTAAGGTAGAGGATCAGACGGAATTTAACTTTAACGCCTATATAGGCCCCCGTACGGAGGAGGGCGGTTGGCCGCTCGCGCCGGGCATAGTTAACGGCAACCAGTATGAGGACCAGGCGGGCGGCGGCATTTGCCAGGTATCAACAACCATGTACAATGCCCTTCTCTGCGCGCATGCCAGCATGCAGAGAGGATCCACGCTTGAGGAGATACTTGCCCAAAACATAGAGGGCATATCCATAACCGAGCGCAAGCACCATTCATGGCCTTCAAGCTATGTTGACACTGGGCTTGACTCAACCGTAACAGGCACCGTTGAATCCGGCAAAAGCCTGAACTTTGTTAACAACACGGGCTATCCGCTTTTCATATTCGCCTATTGCGACCAGGTGAATTACACCGTTACCGTTTATGTATACGGTAAACCCCTTGAGGAGGGCGTAACCTACAAGGTGCGCGGCGTTATAGACGAAACGATTGAGCCGGGCGAAACCAAGATTACCTATGATAAGACAAAGCCCACCACGTACAGCGAGGTTACAATAAAGGCCCGCAACGGATACGTTGCCACAGCATACAGGGACAAATACGTGAACGGCGTGCTTATGGAGGACGAAACCGAAACGCTCTATACGGATACATACAATGCCGTAACGGGTGAAAAGGTTGTGGGCACGGGCGGAGCGGAACCGCCAGCATCCTAAAAGAGAACTTAATTTTTCAAAGGGAAAGCCTTTGAACAATAACAATAAAGAACAAGCAGAGAGAAATTCAGGAGGAAAAACAAATGAAGTTTTCGAGCAAGATCGAAAAATGCAACCTTTCCCCTATCCGCAAGTTCTATCCTTATCAGGTGGAATGCGCTAAGAGGGGAATAAAGATCTATCATCTTAATATCGGCCAGCCCGATATAGCCACCCCGCCGGCGTACTTTGATGCCGTGCGCGATTTTAAGCTTCCGGTGCTCGAATACGCTCCCTCCCCCGGAATACCCGACATGGTAAAGGCCGTTCAGGGTTATTACGACAGGCTTGGCATTCACTATGAGACCGGCGACATTTTCGTAACCACCGGCGGCAGCGAGGCCCTGACCATCGCCCTTAACTGCATACTGGACGAAGGCGACGAGATCATAATCCCCGAACCCTTCTATCCCAACTACAATACCTTTGTTCGTTCCACCGGCGCCACCATCCGCCCGCTGACCACCAGCGCTGAGGAAGGCTACAAGTTCGCTATCCGCGAGCGCATCGAGCCGCTTATAAACGAGCACACCCGCGCCATCCTCTTCACCAACCCCGGCAACCCCACCGGTACCGTACTTACTCCGGAAGAGCTTAGGGTTATGGCTGATGTTGCCAGGGACCACAACCTGTTCCTTATCGGCGACGAAGTCTATCGTGAATTCGTATACGGCGGCGAGCCCCTGGAGACCATCGGCCAGTTCGCGGACATCAACGACAACGCCATCATTATCGACTCCGTCTCCAAGCGCTTCAGCGCCTGCGGCGCCCGTATCGGCTGCATGATCACCCGCAATAAGCAGCTGCAGCAGAACGCCATGAAGTATTGCCAGGCCAGGCTCAGCGTTGCTACCCTTGACCAGGTTGCTTCCGCCGCTCTTTACAACGTAAGCAGCGATTACTTTGACGAAGTGCGCGACGAGTACCGTCGCCGCCGCGATACCATTTATCGCAAGCTGCTGGAGATCCCCGGCGTGGTTTGCAAGGAGCCCAAGGGTGCCTTCTACGTAATGGCCAAGCTGCCCGTAGACGATACCGATAAGTTCCAGACCTGGCTGCTCACCGAGTTCAGCGACAATAACGAAACCGTTATGTACGCTCCCGGCAACGGCTTCTACGCCACCCCCGGCTGCGGCAAGAACGAGGTCCGTCTGGCCTACGTGCTTAAGTGCGAGGATATCGAGCGCGCCATGGATCTGCTGGCCAAGGCCATCAAGCAGTACAACGCTCTTAACAAATAAGCATAATTCCCATAAGGGGGCGGTTATCCGCCCTCTTTTTCTATACCGCGCAACCTTTTATGGGCTTAATCCGTTTATACATTGAATAAGTAGTTCACGGGAGGTATATATGAAAAAAGCAATATCGATTATGCTGGCGCTCAGCATGCTGTTCTGCTTCGGCTGCGCGGCAGGGGATGAGGAAAGCCTTACCACCGGCTCAGACTCCGCGCCTACCGCTCTTAATACGGTTAAAAATGTTGAAACGCTGAGCTTTGATAAATGGTATGAGCAGCGGGAGAATATGCCCGTTGAGGATTCCTCATATTCTGCCATGGCTTCATTTGCCGCAAAAACAGCCGCAAAGGTGCTTGCGGGCGCGGACAGTAACGCAAACTTCTCGCCCTTCAGCCTTTATTACGCGCTTGCAATGGCGGCCAATGGCGCGAACGGCACCACAAAGGACGAATTATTAAGCCTGCTTGGCTTTAGCGATGCCGAAACACTTGCCGAGCAGTGCGGCAATATGTACCGCAATATGGTATCCCGCGAAAGGGAAGGCAATGCCGACTTTATGATAGCGGATTCGCTGTGGCTTAGCGAAAAATACAATGGCGAGGCCGTAACATATAACGAAGATTTCCTTAATACCTGCGCGGAGCAGTTCTATGCGGAGGTTTTCAGCGCGGACTTCACAAGCGAAGAAACGGCCGAGAACATGAAGAAATGGATAAAGGCGAAAACAAACGGCACGATAGAGCCGAACGTGGACATTGACCCCGAAACGCTTTTAAGCATCATAAACACGCTTTATCTTAAGGACGAATGGACAAGCCGCTTTGATAAGGATGCCACAACGGATGGCGAGTTTACCCGCGCCGATGGGCAAAAGGTAAGCTGCTCATACATGAACGCCATAAGGGACCAGGGCTTTATAAAGGGCGAAAACTACACCGCGGCGGGAGTAAGCATGAAAAACTTCGGCTCAATGTGGTTCATTCTGCCCAAGGAGGGCGTAAGCACGGACGATATACTGCTTGATGAATCCGCAATGGCGGCGGTGTTCGCGGGCAGCACAACCGGATACGGCGACGTTACGTTCGCTATACCAAAGTTTAATTTCAGCTCAAGCTTCGATCTTGTTGAGGCACTCAACTCCCTTGGCGTAACGGAGGCATTTGCAGGTACGGCCGACTTTTCCGGCATAAGCGACATGGCGGCCGGCATAGGCAGCGTTAAGCAGGAAACATACATTGCAATAGACGAAAACGGGGTTGAGGCAAGCGCCTATACGGAGCTTGATTACTCCGGCGCCGCAATGCCCACGGACAGCGCCGAGCTTATACTGGACCGCCCCTTCATATTCGCAATAACAAACGGAACCGTGCCGCTCTTCATAGGCGTTGTGAACGACCCGAGCGCGAACTGACGGCAAACAAAAAGCACATTACCGCCTTCCCTGTCAATTTTAGGGAGGGCGGTTTTTATTTGATTCTGCATATATGCGATAAATTGCATAAAAATCCAATATATGCACCGAATATACACAAAAAATATCAAAAATTAGCAAAAATATGCAAAATAATGGTTGACAGAAGTATTTTTATGCAGTATAGTATCGTCATACCAAATGACTTCAATTTTTTAGGAGGATATACACACTATGAAGAAGATTATGGTAATAGCCCTTGCGCTGATAATGATGATCGGCTGCATCGCTTGCTCCAGCAGCACCACCACCACTACCGAGGACGACGCTAACGTTCTCAAGGTTGCCCTTTCCCCGGACTTTGCCCCCATGGAGTTCGTGGATACCTCTAAAGAGGGTCAGGACCAGTACGTTGGCTTCGACGTAACGCTTGCTAAGCACATTGCAGAAGAGCTTGGCATGACTCTTGAGATTCAGCCCATGAGTTTTGACGCCGTTCAGGTTGCCGTTCAGACCGGCACCGTTGATCTTGGCATCTCCGGCTTCAGCTGGACCGCCGAGCGCGCCGAGAACTACCTGATTTCCGATTACTACATCGCCGGTGATAACGAAACCGAGCAGATCATAATTGTTAAGGCCGAGGATGCCGGCAAGTATTCCACCGCCGAGGATTTCGCCGGTCTTACCATTGGCGCCCAGAGCGCGAGCCTGCAGCTGCAGCTTTGCAACGAGGCCCTGCCCGAGGATACCAAGATTGAGATTTTCTCCGACATTAACGTTGCCGTAGTCGCCCTGCAGAGCGGCAAGGTAGACGGCGTGGCCGTTGCTACCGGCAATGCGGAGGCCATAATAGCCAACAACGCCGACATCGGCAAGTCCGGCTTCCAGTTCGACGTAGACCCCAAGTACGAGAACAACGTTATACTGCTTAACCAGAACGACTCCGAGCTTCTTGAAAAGGTAAACGCCATACTTGCGGACTGCATGGAGCAGGATCTTTACACCGGCTGGTATGAAGACGCCAAGGCTCTTGCCGGCATAGAGACCGCCGCCGAGATTTCCTACACTGACGACGGCACCGTAAGCGAGTAAGCTAAGTAAACCCAATCCTAATCAGGCACACAGCACGGCGGGGATCGCCCCCGCCGCGCTTAAATAATATAAGGAGATACGGCATTGGATTTTGTTGATTTCTTTCAAAAATTTATTAAGATAGTAACGCGTTACTGGGACGTGTTCCTTATAAAGGGACTTTCCACCACGCTTGCGCTTTCGGCAATTGCCGTATTCTTCGGCGCAATAATAGGCACCCTGCTTGCCTTCGGCAAGATGAGCAAGTTCAAGGTGCTCAGGGGCATAATAACGGCGTATGTGGCCATTATCCGCGGCACGCCTATTCTGCTTCAGCTCTATGTTGGCTACTTTGTGCTGCCCATGCTGCTGCCGGCGCTTAACCTTAGCACCTATGCCAGCGTATCAATCGCGCTTGTAATAAACAGCTCCGCTTACGTTTCCGAAATCATCCGCTCCGGCATACAGGCCGTTGACAAGGGGCAGATGGAGGCCGCGAGAAGCCTTGGCTTAACCCAATGGCAGGCCATGGGCAAGGTTGTTCTGCCGCAGGCCGTAAAGAACATACTTCCCGCCCTGGGCAACGAGTTTATAGCCGTTATAAAGGAAACGTCCCTTGCGTCCACTTTCTTCGTGGGCGATATTATGACAAGTTACCTTACCGTAAACGGCAAGGAGTTCCTGCCGCTGCAGTGCCTGCTGATTGTCGGCATAATCTATTTTGCGCTCACGCTTGTGCTTGGCCGCGGCGTAGGCCTGCTTGAAAGGAAGCTGAACCATGATTAAAGTAACAGATTTGAACAAAAGCTTTGGCAAGCTTCACGTGCTTAAGGGAGTTACCGAGCATATAAGCAAGGGCGAGGCCGTATCCATAATAGGCCCGAGCGGCGGCGGCAAAAGCACATTCCTGCGCTGCCTTAACCTGCTTGAGACTCCGGACAGCGGAACGATAGAATTTGAGGGGCAAATACTCAACCAGAAGGGCGTGGACATAAACCTTTATCGCCGCAGGATGGGCATGGTGTTCCAGAGCTTTAATGTTTTCCCGCACATGAGCTGCATAGAAAACATAACCATGGCGCCCGTTCTCCTTAAGCTTAAAACAAAGGAGGAGGCCACCGCGCAGGCGGAGGAGCTTCTTAACAAGGTTGGCCTTTATGAAAAGCGCAACGAGCACCCGAACAAGCTTTCCGGCGGCCAGAAGCAGCGCCTTGCGATAGTGCGCTCACTTGCCATGGAGCCCGACGTAATGCTTTTTGACGAGCCCACAAGCGCGCTTGACCCCGAAATGGTAGGCGAGGTTCTTAACGTTATCCGCCAGCTTGTAAAGGACGGCATGACCACCGTTATAGTTTCGCACGAGATGGGCTTTGCCCGCGAAATATCCGACAGGGTTCTGTTTATGGATGGCGGCGTTATAGCCGAAAGCGGCACGCCGGAGCAGCTGTTCCAGCATCCGCAAAACCCCAGAACCCAGGAATTCCTGGCAAAGGTTCTTTAAGAAAAACAATCACTTTACGCGCTGTGCCGACACGGTACGGCGCTTTTCTTTTACCCGCTTGACTATAAAGCCTTTTCGTGATAACATCACGTTGCCGCAGGGAAGACGCTCTGACCGGCGGCCCATATTCATTCTACCGTTCTGCCGGCAAGGATACGTTCCAAGCCCGAAGAAGAGGGGAGACAAGCGGCTTAATCTGCCGTATATGCGCATGCTCCGTCCCTTCTGCCGAACGGCAGGAGGGATGATTTTATTTAAGGAGAAACGAACCTATGGAAACGAGAGTGGCGATGATCGCCGTTATAGTGCGCGAGGGAAGCTCCGTGGATACGCTTAACGACCTGCTGCACCAGTTCGGGCAGTATGTTATAGGCCGTATGGGAGTGCCGTACCGCAAAAAGGGCGTGAACATAATAAGCATAGCTCTCGATGCCCCGATGGACGTTATCTCCGCCCTTTCGGGCAAGCTTGGGCGGCTTGAAGGCATAACCGCCAAAACGCTTTACGCTCCGGAAGGAAGCATAGGAAAGGAAGAAGAAAAATGAAAACCGTGAAGAAACTGCTTGCCCTGTGCCTTACGCTGGCACTTGTACTTTCGTTCGCCGCCTGCGCTCAAACCGAGCCCGTTGCGAGCGATGAACCCACCGCTACCGAAGAAGTAACCGCTACCGAGGAAGTAACCGCTACCGAGGAGCCTACCGCAACCGAAACCCCCGCGGCAACCGAGGAAGCAACCCCCGCCGAATTCTCAATAGCCGCCCTTAAGGGACCCACCGCCATGGGCCTTGTAAAGCTTATGAAGGAGGCCGAGGAAGGCACCAACGAAAGCGGAAACACATACACCTTTACCCTTGCCGGCGCCGCTGACGAGGTTACTCCCCTGCTTATAAAGGGCGAGCTTGACATGGCCTGCGTTCCCGCGAACCTTGCCGCCGTGCTTTATGCCAAAACCGAGGGCGCCGTTGAGGTGCTGGCCGTGAATACGCTTGGCGTTCTCTATATTGTTGAAAACGGCGAAACCGTGCAGAGCATAGCCGACCTTAAGGGCCAGACCATAGTGGCCGCGGGCAAGGGCTCAACCCCCGAATACGCCCTTAGGTATCTGCTCAGCCAGAACGGCATAGATCCCGACAACGACCTGACCATTGATTGGAAAAACGAGCACAGCGAGTGCGTTGCCGCGCTTGCCGGCGGACAGGCTACCATAGCCCTGCTGCCCCAGCCCTTTGTAACCGTTGCCCAGAGCAAAATTGAGGGCCTTCGCATGGCGCTTGATTTAACCGAGGAATGGAACAAGCTTGAAAACGGCTCAACCCTTATTACCGGCGTTATAGTTGCCCGCCGCGAGGCCGTTGAGGCCAATCCCGAGGCCGTGAACGCGTTCCTTAGTGAATACGCCGCCTCCGTTGACTGGGTAAACGCCAATACCGCCGATGCCGCCGCCATAATTGGCGAATACGGCATAGTGGATGCCGCCGTTGCCGAAAAGGCCCTGCCTTACTGCAACATAGTGTGCCTTACCGGCAGCGATATGCTCTCTAACCTTTCAGGCTATCTGCAGGTTCTGGCCGATGCGGACATATCCTCCGTTGGCGGAGCCATGCCCGAAAGTGATTTCTACTACGGCGCTGAGTAAAATCGTCTCAGCTGAAGCGGCGGGCCGATAACCCGCCGCTATGTATATTTTTTGAATTAAGGAGGGAAAGCCGATGGGCAAAAAGAAGCAAACCGTGCGCGCGTGGGCCGTTATATTCTGGCTTATCGTGTGGCAGGCGGCAAGCATGGCACTGAGCGCCGCCTATACCCACGGCTCTCTTCTGCTCGCATCCCCCATAGATGCCGCAAAGTGCCTTTTTCAGCTTGTTCAGACTGCGGACTTCTGGCTTAGCGTAGCTAATTCCGCCGCGCGCATACTGGGCGGCTTTGCAATATCCTTGGCGCTTGCGCTTATACTCGCTTCATTAAGCTCAAGGTTCAGCCTTGTTGAGCAGCTTCTTGCCCCGCTTGTGGCGGCGGTTAAGGCCGTGCCTGTCGCGTCCTTTATAATACTGGCGCTCGTTTGGCTTACGGGGCGCAGCCTTTCGCTTTTCATATCCGCGCTTATGGTATTTCCGCCCATATATCTGAATATGCTTGAGGGCATAAGAAGAACGGACACAAAGCTTATCGAAATGGCCCGCGTTTACCGCGTTCCTTTCGCAAGAAGGCTTGCGGGCATATATGTGCCGCAGGTGCTGCCCTATTTCCGCTCCGCCGTAAGCACGGCACTCGGGCTTTGCTGGAAGGCCGGCACTGCCGCCGAGGTTATAGGCTTATGCGATGGCACGATTGGCGAGCGGCTCTATACCGCAAAGGTGTATTTTCAAACGCCGGAGCTTTTCGCGTGGACTGCCGTTATAGTGCTTATTTCGGCCGGGTTTGAAAAGCTGTTTCTGCTGCTTGTTGACAGGCTTTCTGAAAGGATAGGCGCGTGATGGAAATAAAAGTTGAGCATATTTCAAAAGCGTACGGCGGAAAAACCGTGCTGAACGATGTTTCGTTCATAGCTGATAACGGCATTACGCGCGTGGCGGGTCCGTCGGGCGCTGGCAAAACAACGCTTATGCGCATATTGCTGGGGCTTGAAAGCGCGGATTCGGGCAGGGTTGTAATTCCGGAGCGCTTCCGCTGGGCGGCCGTTTTTCAGGAGGACAGACTGCTTGAAAATAAAACGGCGCTTGGCAATATTCGCTTCGCGTTGGGTTCGGATTATGATGAAGGCGCGGCAACAAAAATGCTTGATGAGCTTGGCCTGAGCGACGTTGGGGATAAAAAAGTTAAGGATTATTCGGGCGGCATGAAAAGGCGGCTTGCGCTTGCGAGAGCCCTGCTTGCCAAAAGCGACGGCATTGTGCTTGATGAACCCTTTACGGGGCTTGACGAGAAAAACAGGGATATTGCGCTTGGTTGCGTTATAAATGCCGCGAAAAACAAAACGGTGCTTATATGCTGCCACGAGTCGCTTGATATACCCGCGAACCTCACCGTAACGCTTAAAATTGAGGAATAAAAAAGCCTCCGGCGAATTTTGCCGGAGGTTTTAATATACTTATGCGATTATACGTTAAAGCGGAACACCACAACGTCTCCGTCCTGCATAACGTAGTCCTTGCCCTCGCTGCGGATAAGGCCCTTTTCCTTGCAGGCGGTCATGCTGCCGAGTTCTTTAAGCGTTTCAAAGGGCACAACCTCGGCGCGTATAAAGCCGCGCTCAAAATCGGAATGTATCTTGCCCGCCGCCTGGGGAGCCTTAGTGCCGCGCTCTATTGTCCAGGCGCGAACCTCCTTGGGACCGGCTGTAAGGTAGCTTATAAGCCCGAGCAGCTTGTAGCAGGCTTTAACCAGCTTATCAAGGCCGCTTTCGCCTATGCCGAGCTCCTCTATAAACGCCTGCTTCTCTTCGGGTGAAAGCTCCGCAATCTCCTCCTCAACCTGGGCGCAGATTGTTATAACCTCCGCATTTTCGCCCTCAACGGCCTTTTTCAGCGACTCAACAAGCGGATTGTTGTCCATGCCAATGTCGTCCTCGGCAATGTTCGCGGCGTATATAACGGGCTTTGTGGTAAGGAAGAACATGCTCTTAAGCAGCTCCTGCTCCTTTTCGCTTACCTGCATGGTGCGTATGGGCTTGCCGGATTCAAGATGCGCCTTCGCGCGCTCAAGAAGCTCCACCTCGCTCAAAACCTGCTTGTCGCCCTTGGCGGCCTTGCGGGCGCGGTCAAGCCGCTTCTCAACCGTTTCAAGGTCGGCGAATATAAGCTCTATGCCTATTGTTTCAACGTCCCTCGCGGGGTTTACGGAACCGTCCACATGAACAATGTTCGCGTCCTCAAAGCAGCGCACAACGTGCACTATCGCGTCCACCTCACGAATATGGGAAAGGAACTTGTTGCCAAGGCCCTCGCCCTTGTAGGCTCCGCGGACAAGGCCCGCTATGTCCACGAACTCAATCGTGGTGGGAGTGTATTTTTCGGGGTTGTACATTTTCGCAAGCACGTCCAGCCGCTCATCGGGAACGGCAACCGAGCCTACATTTGGCTCAATCGTGCAGAAAGGATAGTTGGCCGCCTGCGCGCCGGCCTTTGTTATGGCATTGAAAAGCGTGCTCTTGCCCACGTTGGGCAGCCCCACCACACCAAGCTTCATATATCTTCTCTCTCCTAAAAATCTGGTTTTATATCATTATAGATTCCGCGGCGTCCCTTGTCAAATGCGGCCGCAAAAGGTATACTTATGTTAGTATAATATGTCGTTAAGGAGGCAGCAGCTATGCGTGAGCGGGTAGAACAATATATTTTGCGGCACGAACTCATTTCTCCGGGCGACAGGGTACTTGTTGCCCTAAGCGGCGGCGGAGACAGCGTTGCGCTGCTGCACATATTAAAAACACTTTCAAAGCGGCTTAAATTCAGCCTGTGCGCCGCGCACTTAAACCACGGAATCCGCGGCGAGGCCGCAAGCGAGGATGCCGAATTTGTGCACGATTTCTGCGATTTTTACGGCATACCGGCATACGGCGGCTATGCGGACATTCCGCGCATAGCCAGGCAAAACGGGCAAACGCTTGAGCAGGCCGGCAGGCTGCGGCGCTACGAGTTCCTTGAGGAGGCAAGGCGCTTCTTCGGGGCGGATAAAATAGCCGTTGCGCACCACATGGACGACCAGGCGGAAAGCATTATGCTGCACCTTGTCCGCGGCAGCGGATTAAGAGGACTGTGCGGCATGGCACCCAAGCGGGAAAACATAATCCGTCCGCTCCTTTGCCTTTGTAAGGCGGATATAGAAGACTATCTTGTATCGGAAAACCTGCCCTATTGTACGGATGCCACCAATTTTGTGGCCGACGGCACCAGAAACAGGCTTCGCCTTGAAACCATACCCTATCTTAAACGAGAATTTAATCCAAGGCTTGTTGAAAGCCTGTGCTCCATGGGCGAAATGCTAAGCGCCGACGAGGAATACCTTTGCTCAATAGCCGAAACCGAGCTTAATAAGGCGCGCCGGGACGGCGGATTTGACAGAGCATTGCTTAAAACCCTGCCAAAGCCCATTTTAAGCCGATGCGTACGCCTTGCCTTAAGCGAAATTGGCGCGCTTACGGATGCCGAAAGAGGGCACATTGAATCGATAATTGATCTTTTGGGCGCGCGCACCGGGGCAAGAATCGAAATACCGGGCGCGGATGTTTGGATAAGCTACGATCTTGTATGCTTCGGCCGCTACAAAACCGGCACGGAAAACTGGGAAATTCCCTTTACGATAACGGATTATATAATCACTCCCGCGGGGGATTACCGTATTTCCCCATGCAAAACCACGGATAGGCCGCGCGACAGATACTCTGCCTGCGTGGATGCGGACAAGCTGCCCGAGGGAACCGTTATAAGGCAAAGAAGGGCGGGGGACAGGTTCCGCCGCATAAACGCTCCAGGCGGCAAAAAGCTGAAGGATGCTTATATAGACGAAAAGCTGCCCAGAGAGAAAAGGGACTTTGCGATTATAGCCGCGGGGCAGGACGTGCTGTTCGCTCCGGGTCTTGGGGCGGCGGAGAGTATTAAGCTTGATGACGGCAGCGTGAACGCCGTTAAAATAGAATTCAATCAAAAATAAAAAAGGCCCGAAACGGAGCCGAGGAAGGAACTTTTTGACCATGATAAACGAAATGGAAAAAGACGTAAGCCGCGTGCTTATAAGCGAAGAGCAGATAAGGCAGAGAGTTGCCGAAATGGGCGCGCAGATATCCGAGGACTACGCGGGGAAGGACATGGTTCTTCTTTGCATACTTAAGGGCGCGGTGCAGTTCTTTTCCGATCTTTCCCGTAAAATCACCTGCAACATGGAAATGGACTTCCTTTCCATATCAAGCTACGGCAACGGCACCCGCTCGTCGGGCATAGTGCGCATTTCAAAGGACGTGGATATATCCATAACCGGCCGCCACGTGCTTATTGTTGAGGATATTATGGACAGCGGCCTTACCCTTAACCACCTTACAAACATTCTTAAAACCCGCCAGCCCGCCAGCCTTAAAATAGCCTGCCTTCTCGATAAGCCCGAAAGGCGCGAGTGCGCTATTTCCCCGGACTACGTGGGCTTTGTTATTCCCAATGAATTTGTGCTTGGCTACGGCCTTGATTACGCGGGCCATTTCCGCAACCTGCCCTACGTTGGCGTAAAGAAAATGGAAGACGGAGAATAATTTTTTAGCTATAACCATTGATGCGGAGGTACGCTATGACGGATCGTGAGCTGAGACTGCTTCAGCAGATGGCGCGTGAGTATCCTACGATACAGGCGGCGAGCGCCGAAATAATCAACCTTACGGCAATACTTAACCTGCCCAAGGGAACAGAGCACTTCATGAGCGATATACACGGCGAGCATGAAGCGTTTCTGCACATATTGAACAACGGCTCCGGCGCCGTGGCGGACAAAATAAAAAGCGCCCTGGGAGACAGCCTTACAATAGCCGAAAGGCGAAACATAGCCGCGCTTATATATTACCCCAAGGAAAAGCTTAGGGAGGTTAAACGCACCGAAACGGACATGGACGACTGGTACCGCGTTACGCTGAAGCGCCTTATATCCGTTTGCCGCCAGTGCACAACCAAGTATTCCCGCTCAAAGGTAAGAAAGGCGCTGCCCAAGGAATACGCCTACATAATGGAGGAAATGCTCAACACCGGCGCAACGCCCAACAAGGAGCATTATTACGACAATATTATCCGCGCCATAGTCGATACCGGCAGCGCGGACACGATGATAGAGGAAATGGCAACGCTTATAAAGCGCATGACCGTGGACGAGCTGCACATAGTCGGCGATATATTCGACAGGGGCCCGCATGCGGACGTTATACTCGATCATCTTATGAAGCACCACCATGTTGACGTGCAGTGGGGAAATCACGACGTGCTTTGGATGGGCGCGGCGGCAGGCAGCCCGGTTTGCGTGGCCACGGCCGTTAAAAACTGCGTGCAGTACGATAACCTTGATATGCTTGAAAACGCGTACGGCATAAACTTGCTGCCGCTTGCCGTTTTCTCAACCGAGCGCTACGGCGACGCGCACGTGTTCGCCCCGAGAAAGCTTCCGGAGGAGCTGTTCAAGCCCAGGGATACGGAACTTTATTCCCGCATGCATAAGGCCATAAGCGTAATTATGTATAAGCTTGAAGGCCAGCTT
Source organism: uncultured Clostridium sp. (assembly GCA_964600045.1). Lineage (GTDB taxonomy): Bacteria > Bacillota > Clostridia > Christensenellales > CAG-138 > Phil1. The sequence continues at coordinate 4,600 of CAZRHS010000028.1, read as the reverse complement.
GTTCACCGCCGCAAGGAATACGGCATGGAGGACAGGGATATGCTGGGCCGCGTGAACTGGTCAAACGGCACCATAAACATAAACGGAACGGATTATCCCCTGCGCGATACCGATTTCCCGACAATTTATCCAAACGATCCGAACAGGCTCAGCGAGGACGAGGCCGCGCTTATGGAGCAGCTTTGCACATCTTTTATGCACAGCGAAAAGCTTCAGGCGCACGCGCGCTTCCTTTGCTCCGCGGGTTCGCTTTATCTTAAACGAAACGGCAATCTGCTCTTCCATGGCTGCGTACCCACAAACAGAGACGGCAGCTTTATGGAATTTGAGGTGGGCAAGGCCGTAAGGCTTTCCGGCAAGGAATATTTTGACTATGCCGACCGCATGGCAAGGCAGGGCCTTCTTGCGCCGGAGGGCAGCAAAGAGCGCGAGGACGGCAGGGACTATCTTTGGTTCCTTTGGTGCGGCAGAAATTCACCCGTTTTCGGCAGGGACCATATAGCAACGTTTGAGCGCGCGCTTATTGAGGATAAGTCCACCTGGAAGGAGCCCAAGAACCATTATTACAGCTATACCGACGATGAGGAATTCTGCAGAAATCTGCTCCATTCCTTCGGCTGCGACAAACCCTGGAGCCGCATAGTAAACGGGCATGTACCCGTTAAGGCCAAGGAGGGCGAAAGCCCGCTTAAGGGGCACGGCAGGCTTGTTGTTATAGACGGCGGCTTCTGCAAGGCATATCAGAACCAAACCGGCATAGCGGGATACACCATGTTCTTCAATTCGCTCGGCATGCGCCTTGCCGCGCACGAGCCTTTTACAAGCATAGAGGATGCCGTGAAAAACGGCAGGGACATAACAAGCCACACATTTAACGTGGACGAGCTGCAGCACAGGGTTATGGTTGCGGATATAGATACGGGCGAGGAAATAAAGGCCCGCATAGAGGACCTGAACAAGCTGCTTGCGGCGTTCAGGGACGGCACGATTAAAATAGACCCCATAAAGGCTAAGCAAAGGCAGCAGTAATATGCGCGAAAAAGGATACATTATAGTAAACGGCTTTTTGAGGGAGGAGAAGTTCTCCTCCCTTTATTCGGCTCTTAAGCAAAGCGCGGACAGTATAAACCTGAACGTGGAGCTTAAAACAAACATAGATCTGATGAGCGACATCGCTTCGGGCAAAACCGTTGCGAACGAGGCCCTGCCCAGGTTCGCGATATTCTGGGATAAGGATGTTCGCCTTGCGAAAACGCTTGAAAATATGGGCATGCGGCTTTTTAACAGCGCATCCGCGATAGAGCTTTGCGACGACAAATCGCTTACGCATATTGCCCTTATGAACAAGGTGCCTCAGCCCAAAACCGTGCTCATTCCGCTAACGTTTCCGCGCGTTGGCTACACAAGCCTGAATTTTCTTGAAAACATTGCCGATTATCTGGGCTTTCCGTTCGTTATAAAGCAGTGCTTCGGCTCCTTCGGCGCGGGGGTTTACCTTGCAAGGAATATGGAGGAAGCAAAGGAAGCGCTTATGAAAACCGCGGGCGGTGCGGCCATTGCGCAGCAATATATTGCGTCAAGCTTCGCGCGCGATATAAGGGCGTATGTTGTTGGCGGCAAGGTTGCCGCGGCAATGCTTAGGCATAATGACTCCGGCGATTTCCGCGCAAACGTAGCGCAGGGCGGCAAGGCGGATAAATACGAGCTTAATGAAGAGCAGGAAAAGCTTGCCGTAAAGGCCGCCGAAATACTCGGCTGTACGTTTGCGGGGGTAGACCTTCTTTTTGATGAAAACGGAAAGATGACGGTTTGCGAGGTTAACTCAAACGCGCACTTTGCCGGCATAAGTCAGGCCACGGGCATAAACATAGCGGACAGGATAATTAAAACCGTGGCGGAGCAGATAGCGCGATAAATAAGCATAGGGGGACAAAAGCATGTACGGCGCGTTTATAGGCGACATTGTGGGCTCAAAATACGAGTTCAACAACATTAAAACAAAGGAATTTCCTCTCTTTTCGCCGGACTGCGCGTATACCGACGATTCGGTTATGACGGCGGCTGTGGCAAAGGCAATTATGCTTTATGAAGAGGATAAACACAACAGCGAAACCGGCACTAAAGATATTGAAGCCTATTTTGTTGAGACGATGCAGGATTTCGGCAGGCGGTACCCATACCCCAAGGGGGCTTACGGCGGAAGGTTCGCCGCGTGGCTTAGAAGCGATAACCCCGCCCCGTACGGCAGCTACGGCAACGGCTCTGCAATGCGCGTTTCTCCCTGCGGACTTGCCGCGGCTACAATTGAGGAGGCAAAGGAGCTTGCCCGCGCAAGCGCCGCTGTTACGCATAACCACCCGGAGGGCATAAAGGGCGCGGAAGCCGTGGCGGCCGCCATATTCATGGCAAAGACCGGCAGCACAAAGGAAGAGATACGCAAATACATAGAGGATAATTACTATAAGCTTGATTTTACGCTTGATTCAATACGCGCTTCGTATTCGTTTGACGAATCCTGCCAGGGCACGGTGCCCGAGGCGATAGAGGCCTTTTTGGAATCCGAAAGCTTTGAGGACGCGATAAGAAACGTTATCTCAATCGGCGGGGACAGCGACACAACGGGAGCCATAACCGGCTCGATAGCCTGGGCATATTATTCAAACCCGGCGCGATGCCATGGCGAAGCCGAAAAGGAGCTTATGCGCATCAAGGAAAAAGCGGCGGAGTTCCTGCCCGATGAATTTAAGAAAATAGCGGAAGATTTCCGCCTGTTCTGCCCAAGAAGGGCGCTGGCATAATTCAATACAGCGCAAATTAAAGAAGAGCGGCTGTCCGCTCTTTTTTGATACAGAAAAGCGGCACCCGGGATTAGCTCGGATGCCGCAAGTGTTATTGATTATATAAGGCTTTTGCCGGTCATTTCCTTTGGCTGCTCAAGGCCCATAAGCTTAAGCATTGTGGGTGCCACGTCCGAAAGCTTGCCGCCGCTCATAAGCGTTTCGCCCTTGTGCGCGGGGTCTATCAATATAAGGGGAACGGGGCTTGTGGTGTGCGCGGTGAAGGGGGTTCCGTTATCGTCCGCCATCAGCTCGCAGTTGCCGTGGTCCGCGGTAAGTATTGCCCTGCCGCCGTTTGCGAGTATTGCGTCTATCACGCGCGCGGCGCATTCGTCAACCGTGTGCACGGCCTTTACCGCCGCGTCCATAACGCCCGTGTGACCCACCATGTCGGGATTGGCAAAGTTGAGTATCATCATGTCGTACTTGCCGCTGTTTATGCGCTTTATGGCCTCCTCGGTAACCTCGTACGCGCTCATTTCGGGCTTAAGGTCGTATGTAGCAACCTTGGGGGAGGGTATAAGCGCCCTGTCCTCGCCGGGGTTCGGGGCCTCCACGCCGCCGTTGAAGAAAAACGTTACGTGCGCGTATTTCTCCGTTTCAGCTATCCTAAGCTGGGTTAAGCCCTTTGAGGATACGTATTCGCCAAGCGTGTTAGTAAGCGTTTCGGGCTTGAAGGCTACCATAAGCTTATCCTCAAACGCCTTGTCATACTGCGTCATGGAAACGTATGTAAGCGGGAAGAAGCCGGAGCGCCTTTCAAAGCCGTCAAAATCGGGATAGAGGTAGGCTCTTGTAATTTCGCGCGCCCTGTCCGGACGGAAGTTATAGAATATTATGCTGTCGTTGGCCTCAACCTTTGCTACCGGCTCGCCGTTTTCGGTTATAACCGTGGGCAGTACAAATTCGTCCGTAACGCCCGCGTCGTAGGAAGCCTGCATGGCATCCGCGGCGTTTTCGGCAAGCACGCCCTCGCCGTAAGTAAGGGCGGCATACGCCTTTTCAACCCTTTCAAAGCGGTTGTCCCTGTCCATTACATAATAGCGGCCCATAACGGTTGCTATCTTGCCGCAGCCAAGCTCATCAAGCTTTGCCTGAAGCTGCTCAATGTACCCCTTGCCGCTTTTTGGCGGAACGTCTCGCCCGTCCATAAAGCAATGCACATAAACCTTTTCAAGTCCCTTTTGCTTTGCAAGCTTTACAAGCGCGTAAAGGTGGGTAAGGTGGCTGTGTACGCCGCCATCCGAGCAAAGGCCGAAAAGGTGCAGCTTGCTGCCGTGCTTTTTGCAGCTGTCCATGGCCGCGTTGAATGCCGGATTCTCAAAAAAGTCCCCGTCCTGAATGGACTTGGTTATGCGGGTAAGCTCCTGATAAACTATTCTGCCCGCGCCCAGGTTAAGATGGCCAACCTCGCTGTTTCCCATCTGCCCCTCGGGAAGACCCACGGCAAGGCCGCTCGCGGCTATCTCCGTGTGCGGATATTCGTTCCAAAGCCTGGTCACGTTCTTTACGCCGTCCGTCTTTACGGCATTGTAGCTTACCTTATCGCGTATGCCAAAGCCGTCCAGTATTATCAGCGCTGTCATTTTCTTCATAATCAAATTGCCTCTTTATTATTTATCGTAGTGTACTATGGCGGCAAAATCATTTGCCTTAAGGCTGGCGCCGCCTATAAGCCCGCCGTCTATTTCGCTCATGGCCATAAGCTCGCGGGCGTTATTGGGCTTCATGCTGCCGCCGTACTGTATGCGTACCTTCTCGGC
>CAZRHS010000027.1:0-21962 GCA_964600045.1 uncultured Clostridium sp. | reverse complement strand
CTTAATACTGATGACAAAGCGGGCTTGTATGCTGTATAATAGCGTACAGGTCTTTTTTTGACCACAATACAGCGGAGGCGAACGAATTTGAAATACATCAAGCGGCTTTTGGCGGCCCTTGCTTTGATAATGCTTTTATTCACGCTTGGCTGCAACGCGGCGGTAACAAGCGAAAACGTAAGCACGGACGAGATAGTGTCCGTACCCGAGCGCACGGCGGAACCCACCATAGCGATTACCCCGGAAGCTACGCCCGAGCCCACACCCGAACCCACCGAGGAACCCACCCCCTCGCCCACTCCGGACGACGGACTGCCGTATTATTTATACGTTGAAAAGGGCTCCTTCACGCTTACGATATACGAAAAGGACGAAAACGGAGAATACACTAAGGTCTACAAAACCTACCGCATAGCGCACGGCGGAAACAAAACCCCCGCGGGCACATACGTTTTAGGCGGAGACGAAGTACGCGAGCGCTGGCACGATTTCCCCGACGGCGGTACCGTTCAGTACGCCACGCGCTACGAGGGCAGGCTGTATATACACTCCCCGCTTTACGCGACAAGCGACCCCACCCAGATGTGGCCCAAGTATTATAACGGCGACCACGGCATAGGCCTTGAATCCACGGGCGGATGCCTTAGAATGGTTACGGAAGCAAGCAAGTTCATATACGAAAACTGCCCGGAGGGAACCATACTTAAAATAGTAAACGGCTCACCCCTTGGCACAACAAGCGACGATATTCCCGACCGAAACGGCCTTAGGATAGACCCCACGGATTATGACACATTAAGGGCCGAAGGATACATTGAGTAACAAATACCCAAAGCGAAGGAGGACGCGCAATGAAGCGAACGGTTAAGGCTATTGCGGCACTGATGGCGTGTCTTTTCGCCGCGCTGTGCTTTGCAGGGTGCAACATGTCGGCAAGCACCGGCAACACTTGCACCGTAAGCGATGAAACAGTTCCCGTTGAAACGGCGGCTGAAACCGCGGAGCCCACAACAGCACCTACCCCGGATCCTACGCCCGAGCCTACTCCCGAGCCCACGCCGGAGCCCGTATACTACAAATCCCGCGTGAACACGCTTAACTGCCGCAGCAGCGCGGACAAATCGAGCGACGACAACATAGTTTGCCAGATAGGTTACGAGGACAAGGGCGTTTTCCTCGGCACGGAGGGCGAATTCACTCACCTTAGGCTTGAGGATGGGCAGGAAGTTTATTGCTACAGCGACTATCTTGTTGAGGAGAGTGTGCAGCTTTACGCCTATCTTGAAAAAGAAACCGCCCAGAAGATAGACATCACCACGGGTCAGCCCGTTTATGAGGACGACGGCGTTACCCCCGTTATGGTAAAAAACGAGCTTGTGGACATGCGCCTTTATCTGCCGGATGCCGTATACGAGCAGCTTTTCGCCACGGAAAGAAACATAACCGGCGCCCCGCTCTATACCCGCGCCGTGCCGCTTATGCAGAAGGATACGCTTACAAAGCTTATGAAGGCCTACGACCGCTTTAAGGCGGACGGATACACGCTTAAGGTATACGATGCGTACAGGCCATTGAGAGTTCAAAAGATACTTTTCGCGATAGTTAAAAACAAGCACTGGATAGCGGACCCCAGCACAACCGCCAGCAACCACAACCGCGGCTGCGCGATAGACATGTCCCTTATAATAGACGCTACGGGCGAGGAAATAGAAGCCCCGACCCCCATGCACACGTTTACGGACGAATCCGCCCGCGCCTGCACAACCTGGAGCGACACGGCGCGCGCGAACGTGGACTACATTACAGAGGTTATGGTCGACTGCGGCTTTAACTACATAAAAAGCGAATGGTGGCATTTTTCGGACACCGATTCGAAAAAGTTCATGACCACCGACATAGATTTAGGCAGCGTTACAATGCTGCCCAAGCAGGAGGATAACAACCAATGAAGCTTAAACAAACAAAGCTGAAGCTTAACCGCAGCTACATTATGGCTGCGGCCATAGTGCTTTGCCTTATAATGGCGGCCTGCGCAAGCAACAGCGCGGCGATTACCGGAGCATTCAGCGACAAGGATCTTGGCATAGAGATAAGCGGCAAAACGTATTATCTGCGCGAGGATTCCTCCGCCCTTATAGAGGCCCTCGGCAGCGACTATGAATACAGCGAAATGGTAAGCTGCGTTTACGACGGCAAGGACAAAACATTCACCTACGACGGCATATCGGTCGGCACCGTACCCGTTGACGGAGAGGATGTTATAGAGGTTATAACCCTTACAAGCGACAAATACACAACCCTTCGCGGCGCCAAGGTTGGCGACAGCACGGACAGCGTAAAGGAACTTTACGGCGAGGGTTGGTTTGACGACGGCTACCTTACCTATTCAATATCCGGCGACGAAACGGACATTCACTCCGAGCGCATACAGTTTGAGTACACGGGCGACACCGTAACCCGTATATTCATTTATTCCCCCAGCTATTGATAAATAGCCCATGGTATTCAGCTCGCCCACATTTATATTTCTGTTCTTCCCCGCGGTGTTCCTTATATGCCTTTTAACAAGGCGCAGCGTAAAATGGAGCAACGCGGTTCTTCTCGTGTTTTCGCTTCTGTTCTACGCCTGGGGAGAACCGGTATATGTGCTGCTGATGGCGTTTACAACGCTGGTTTGCCACCTTTGCGCGCGCGGCATTGCCCGGGGCAAGAACAGCAATCTTTGCTCCGCCGTGGCCGTTGTATGGGGCATAGGCACGCTTGTTGTTTTCAAATATACAGGCTTTTTGGCCGAAAGTTTTAATTCCGTCACGGGGCTTAATATTCCCGTACCGGAGATAGCGTTGCCTGTCGGCATATCGTTTTTCACGTTTCAGGCCATAAGCTACGTGCTTGACGTTAAGCGTGGGGACGCTGAAGCCGCGTCAAGCTACGCTGACGTGCTCCTTTATATTTCGCTTTTCCCGCAGCTTATAGCCGGCCCGATAGTAAGATACAGCGACGTTGCGGCGCAGATAAAGGACCGCACAGTTACAACCGAGGACATGGCGCTGGGGCTCAGGCGATTCTGCTTTGGCCTTGGCAAAAAGGTGCTTATAGCGAACACGCTCGCCTATACCGCGGACAAGGTATTCGCGCTTGAAGAGGCAAGCATAAACGCGCCCATAGCCTGGCTTGGGGCGATATGCTACCTTATGCAGATTTATTTTGACTTTTCCGGATACAGCGACATGGCGATAGGCTTAGGCCGCGCCTTCGGCTTCACATTCCGCGAAAACTTTATGTATCCCTACTGCGCCGACTCAATGCAGGACTTCTGGCGCAAATGGCACATCTCTCTTTCAACATGGTTTAAGGAATATGTTTATATCCCCCTTGGCGGCAACCGAAAGGGCAAACTGCGCACGGGGGTTAATAAGCTTATAGTTTTTCTGCTCACAGGTCTTTGGCACGGGGCAAGCTGGAACTTTGCCGTGTGGGGGCTTTACCACGGGGCGTTTTTAATGCTTGAAAGCTACGGCATAGTTAAGCCGAACCGCTGGCCAAAGGCGTTAAGGCACATATATACGCTTATAGCAGTAACGGTGGGCTTTGTGGTTTTCCGCGCGGACACTCTTGGCGGGGCTTGGCTGATTATATCAAAAATGTTTTCTGGATTTACATTCTCCGCCGCCCTTACGGCTCAACTTTCGTTGCTTTTAACGCCGCTTTGCGCAGTCGCGCTGATAGCTTCCGTTTTTGCCTGCATGCCTTACGCAAACCGCATAGCAAGTCGATATACGATATATCGACCTTGGCTTAATTATGCCGTGTATTTCGCCGCGTTCGCGCTGCTTATCGCTTGCATAGCCTGTCTTTCAACGGCAAGCTATAATCCGTTTATTTATTTCAGGTTCTGAGGAGGTGTGAGCTACGTGAAAAAAGGTTTTCTGATTTCTTTTATATCGCTTGTGCTCATAGTCTGCCTTGTTCCCATAGCCGCGAATATATTGGGCTACACGGCCGTTAACCGCGAAAACAGGCCGCTCGCGAGAGAGCCTGAGCTTATAGACCGCGACGGGCTGAATCTTGATTTCCCTTCGGACTTTGACGATTACTGGCAGGATCATTTCGGCTTAAGGGAGGAGCTTGTAACGGCGTTCCACGCGACAACGCTGGCACTTTTTAACGATACTCTTAATGAAAAGGTTATAGCCGGCAAGGACGGATTTTTGTTTTACAGCGAAACGCTTAATGATTATACAGGCCTTGATACCATGAGCGATGCTGACATTCTTCGCGCCGCAAGCGTTATAAGGCTTATAAGTGAATACGCCGAAAGCATAGGTGCGGACTTTGTATTCTCCTCCGCGCCGAACAAGAATACGATTTATCCTGAGTATATGCCGGAGCGCATAAAGCGCACAAATGCCGCCACCAACCGCGAAAGGCTATATGCCGCGCTTGAGGAGCAGGGCGTAAAGACGCTTGATTTCGCCTCCCTGCTTAACTCGCATAAGGACGACGGACTTCTTTATTATCAGCAGGATACGCACTGGAACCAGCGCGGCGCGCTTATAGCGTACAATGCCATAATGGAGCTTATAACCGAGGGCGACAGCTACGAAACATACGCAAGCCTTGTTCCGCACGACGAAACGGGCTACTACGGTGACCTGCACAACTTTGTTCTGCCGGCTGAGGAATCCTCCCTCCCCTACCCCGAATATGGCATAGACGATGAATACACGCTTGATGAGGGCGCGCGCGTTGAGCGGGACATGACATTCGGCACAACAAGCGAAAGGAACGGCGAAAAATCCCTGCTTCTCTACCGCGATTCGTTCGGCGAGGCGCTTATACCGCTGCTTTCGGCAAACCTGGGCAGGGCGGTATATTCGCAGGAGTTTCCGTATAACTTGGAGCTTAATGACGAAAGCTACAATTTAATAATGATAGAGCTTGTTGAAAGGAACATACCGAATCTTCTCACTTCCGCGCCGCTTATGCAGGCGATTGAGAAAGTCCTTCCCGACAACGCCAAGGAATGCGAATTTACGGCGGACAAGCAGACAAAGTCCGGCCTTACTCAGCTTTACGGCGGCATAAACGCCTGCCCCACCACCGAGCGCATTTATGTTAAGGTGGCCTGCGCCGACGGAAGTGAAAGAGTATACGAGGCCTTCCCCGTAAACGACACTTTCTCCTCCCCCGAATCGTGGGAAACCGCGTCGGGGTATACGCTCACTCTGCCCGAAGGGGTAGAGGGGGATGTGGAAGGAGTGTATTTGGGGTGAATTAAAAAACCGCCGTCGCATGACAGCGGTTTTTTGTTTGCGTTTTTGTTTACTCGGCGGTAAGCTCGGGGGTTTCTGTTTCCGCCTCGGCCGCCGCGGTTTTAAGCAGCTTGTGCTTTGTATAAATGTACATTCCTATGAGCACCAGCGTTGTTACGGCCCAGCTTATGGGGTAGGACACGAATATGCTGAACAGCGTATGGTACTTTTGGAACACGATTGATATCCATATAACCCTAAGTATGCAAGCGCCGAAAAGGCACACTATCATAGGCGAAAGGGACTTGCCCATGCCCCTCAATGAGCCGGTGAACACTTCCATATTTCCGCAGATTACATACAGGGCAACTACCGTTATAAGCCTTTCGCAGCCGTATGATATAACCTCCGGATCGCTGTTATAAAGCCCGAGCAGCTGCCTGCGGAACACAACCGCTATTACGCCCGTTACAAACCAGGCTATTGTTACCAATATGTTGCAATAAAGGCAAATGGGCGCGATGCGGTCGTATTTCTTTGCGCCCACGTTCTGGCTGGTGAACGTTACGGTTGCCTGGGAGAAGCTGTTTATCGCAATGTAAACAAAGCCCTCTATATTCGCCGCCGCGGAGCAGCCCGCCATTACCTGAGAACCGAAGGAGTTTACGGAGGACTGTATAAGCACGTTTGAAACGGAGAACAGCGCGCTCTGTATTCCCGCGGGAAGGCCTATTTTTACCATCTCGCCAAGCTTATGCCAATGTATCTTCATCTTGGAAGGATAAAAATGCACGCTGCCGGGGGTATGCATAAGGCAGTTCACGACAAGCACGGCGGAAAGAAGCTCGCTCGCTATGGTAGCGTAGGCAACGCCCGCAACGCCCATATGGAACACTATTACCGTTACAAGGTTCAATACAACGTTCAGCATGCCCGATATTATAAGATAATAAAGAGGACGCCTCGTATCGCCCACCGCGCGCAGAATACCCGCGCCGTAGTTATATACCATAAGGGCGGGAAGGCCGGCAAAGTATATTTCAAGATACTGCGTGGCAAGGTCTATAACGTCCTCGGGGCTATCCATAAGCTCAAGCAGCGGGCGGGCCATAAAGAAGCCGAATATGCCAAGAAGTATGCCCGAAAGAAGGCCGAACAGCATGGCAGTATGCACGGTATCCGATACGGCATCGTAATCCTTTGCGCCGAAATAGCGCGCGACTGTAACGTTTACGCCAAGGCTTATGCCTATAAAGAGCGCCACAACCAGGTTTACAAGCGAGCCCGTTGAGCCAACCGCCGCCAGCGCCTGGCTGCCGGCAAAGTTTCCGGCCACAACCATGTCCGCCGCGTTATACAGGCACTGCAGAACGCCCGTGGCTATAACAGGCAAAGAATACGTTAGCAGCATCCTGAAAAGCGGGCCCGTGGTCATGTCCATTTCGTAGTTTTTATTATTAGCTTTCATGTTCCTCCTAAGCGGGCAAAAACCCGCAAAAAAGCCATTACGGCACAATAAACCGCTGCATGGTGCGACAAATTGCGCCGGCAAAGTCTATCTTTATATTATACCAAAGCGGTGCGAAAAAGGAAGAATAAACAGAATAATATCAATGATGCGTATAAACGCAAAAAAGCGGCAGCGAGCCGCTTTTTCATAGCCGTTAAGATTCAGCTGCGCTTATCGCGCTTTTTATAATTGGCAAAATCCCTGCCCACAACCAGCACCAGCAGCGCCATTGAAAGCAGGATGAGCAGTGCCGCTATATAGGGCGTTTCCTCGTTTGAATATGCCTTGTTGTTCCCGCCGTCCGCGAAAGCGGGAACACAAACAAGCGTAACAAGCATTATCAACGAAACCGTTATACAAATATACTTAGCCAATTTTTTCATACTGTTCTCCTTTCGCATTGCGGTTATTATTCAAATGTTTCTGCGTTTACCAATTCCCCGGCAGTTTATCATTGAATTAAATATTATCTATACGCATCTTAACATATCATTACCTGTTTGTACAGACAAATATTATATTTTTTGAACGTTTGCCCCTATCTATTGACTTTGCGCGGCTTTTGCATATAATCCCAACAGGGTGCCCATGGGCATCCCGACTTATTAAAGGGGAAACGGCAATGGAAAACGACTTTTTCGGCAGCGAGCGCATAAGCCGCGTGCTGCTTAAAATAGCGCCGCCGGTAATGCTTTCTCAGCTTATACAGGCGCTTTACAATATAGTGGACAGCTTTTTCGTGGGGCGGTATTCGGCGGACGCGCTTACGGCGGTAAGCGTTATATACCCGATTCAGCTTATCATAATCGCGCTTGCGGTGGGCACAGGCGTTGGCGTGAACACACTCATGGCCAAGAAATACGCCGAGGGCGACGAAGATGCCGCCAACCGCACCGCCGGCACGGGCATGGTGCTTGAAATTATTACCTGGGCAATATTGGCGGCTATGACCCCGATTTTTATGGAGCCATACGTTAAAACATCCGCCACGGAGCCTGGCGCGATAGAGCAGGCGGTTACATACGGAAGAATTGTCTGCATAGGCAGCCTTGCAAGCTTTCTTGAGGCAAACTGGACAAAGGTACATCAGTCCCGCGGCAATATGCGCCTGCCCATGTTCGCGCAGGTAGCGGGCGCGCTTACAAACGTTGTGCTCGACCCTATATTTATATTCGGCCTCGGCCCCGCGCCCGAATTGGGCGTTGCCGGTGCGGCTTACGCAACGGTTGCCGGGCAGATAGTGGCCGCCGTTATAACCGGCCTTCGCGGCTTCCGCCGCCCGCCAAAGGCAAGCGGAATAATAAAATACGCAAAGCAAATATATCACTACGGATATTCTTCCATACTGATGCAGTCCCTTTATACTGTTTATATTGCGGCGCTTAATATGATACTGGCGGGCTTTTCGGATTCCGCCGTTACGGTGCTGGGGCTTTATTACAAGGCGCAGAGCTTCTTTTTCATTCCGCTGCTCGGGCTGCAAACGTGCATAGTGCCCGTGCTCAGCTTTAACTACACCCGTTCAAACTACCTGCGCTGCAGGGAGACGATGCAGGATTCAATGCTTATATCGCTCGCGTTTATGGTGCTTGGCATGGTGTGCTTCATATTCCTGCCGGGGCCGCTGCTCCGCATTTTCTCAAATTCGGAGGACGTGCTGAAAATCGGCCTTACGGCGTTCCCCATAATAGGCACAAGCTTCGCGGGGGCGGTGTTCTCGCTTATGACGCCCGTGTTCTTTCAGGCGATAGGCGATGGGCTAAAGAGCGTGCTTCTCTCGCTCACGCGGCAGATATTCGTGCTTTTGCCAAGCTTTTGGCTGCTTTCGCTTATAGGGCTTAACTATACCTGGTTCGCTTTCCCGATAGCGGAATACGTATCCGGCGCGGTAGGCTTTATACTTTATAGCGTTCAGCTTAAAAAGTGGGGGCTTGGCAAAAAGGCGCAAGCTTAGTCGTCATCATCAAATTCACGCGCGTGGCTTACGAAAAAGTCCCTCAGCGCGCGAACATTCGCCATCTCTGTCCAATGCACGCTTTTTACGGGCACGGAGTCCATGTCATACACCTTTGCCCCCTTAAGGGAAAGTATAAACGGCGAGTGGGACGATATTATAAACTGGCAGTTGAAAAAGCGCGCGGCGTTTTCAATATATTCGGCAAGCTTTTTCTGGGATTCGCAGCTTAGGCTGTTTTCCGGCTCATCAACAAAATAAAGGCTGTTTTCGTCTATTTTATCGGTAAAGTACAATAGTGCGCTCTCCCCGTTTGAGTGGGCGCGAACGTTATTCATAAGGCTTGAGCGCACGTACGCGCTCTGCGTCATTCTGCGGCGCTTATTCTGCCGCACAAGGGCGGAGTAATCATCCATGCTCCTCACCTGAACGGGCTTAACGTTTGGCGAGCGCTCGCTTAGCCATTCTTCAAAAAGCTCCTCCCGGCGAATGTCTATTCCGTCGTTTAAGCTCCTTATATTAAATATAAAATCAAACACATCGTCGCTTGTTATTATTTCCGTATTAAAATCGTCCTCGGCGCGGGGATCCTTTTTGTATTTGCAGCGGCTGACATACTCATCAAAAAAGGCACTTGAGTTAAAGGGAGACGTACGCTCTGCCTTAAGCGCCTGCGCCATAATATTAAGCGCGGTTGTTTTGCCCGAGCCGTTGCCGCCCGAAAGAATCGTTATAGGCTCAAATTCAAGGCGCGTGAATCCTTTTTGCGGGAAAATATCGAATGGATACGCCGTTGAGTAGCAGGTACGCTTGAGCGCCAAGAAAAAATCTTCCTCGTCTTCCTTTTTAAGGAAAGAAAACTCTTTAAGATACAGCATGGGCATTTTCTCCTTAAAGCCGTGTGGGTACAGTATACCATAATCATATCGACTGCGCAGCGATAAAATGGTACTATATAAGCATGAAAAGACTTAGCATAAAAATAAAAGAAAACGCCGCCGGCAGAACCGCCGAAAGCGTTATAACGCACGAGCTTAAAGCGTCGGCCACCTATTTAAGGCGGCTTAAAACAATGCCGCAGGGCATAACCGTAAACGGCGAGCATGCGCGCAGCACATACAGGCTCTCTTTAGGCGACGAGCTTAGCATACAGGTGAGCGACAGCGAGAGTAACCGCCCCGCGGGCAAGGCGCAAAAGCTTGATATATTGTATGAAGACGAGTGGCTTATAATTATAAACAAGCCCGCCGGCATGGCGGTGCATTCATCAACAAACGAGCCGGAGCTTAACACGGCGGAGGATGCCCTTTACGCCTATCTTTATCCGGACGAGCGGCCGCACCCCGTAAGCAGGCTTGACCGCGGCACAACGGGCGCGATGACCGTTGCCAAATGCGGCTATATGCACGCCCTTATGAAGGACATTATGAATAAGGGCCTTTTTAAGAAAAGATACCTTGCCATACTTTCCCGCGTACCCGAAAAGGAGAGCGGCATTATATCGGCGCCCATAGGCATGGCCGAAAACTCGCACTACAAGCGCGCCGTCTGCGACTCGGGTGCCGAGGCAATAAGCGAATATCGCGTGATAAGCGCGTTCAACGGCATGGCCTTAGCCGAGCTTATTCCGCATACGGGCCGTACACATCAGCTGCGCGTGCACATGGCGCACATCGGCTGCCCGCTTTTGGGGGACTGGCTTTACGGCGAAAAATCAGCCCTTATCGCCCGCCCCGCGCTTCACGCACAGCAGGTAGAGTTCACCCACCCGCTTTCAGGTGAAAGCATAACCGTTTCAGCTCCCTTGCCCGAGGATATGGGGAGGGTTTTGGGAAAATTTAATATTACAGGCTTTCCGCTGTAAGAAAATCGTATAGGTGAACAACCTTTATGCCGTTTTGTGTGCCTGTATCCAAGTCATTCAGGGTTACTACATACTTGGGGTAATTATCCTCTATTTCCATCAGGTTGCCTATTTCCCTGTCCGAATTTTCCGGCAGCTGTACACAAACCTGCACATATATGCGTTCCCCGCGCTTTTCGGCCACAAAGTCTATTTCCTTTGTGCCGTTTTTACCTATGAAAACATTATAGCCGCGCCGCTTAAGCTCCAGAAAAACAATGTTTTCCTCCGCCCCATCAAGCATCCCACGATTGTACCCGAGCAATGCGTATTTAAGTGACATATCGGCAAGATAATACTTCTCCTGCGTTTTCAGTATGCCCTTGCCCTGCAAATCGTATCGCTTGCACGGATAAATTATAAACGCCTGCTCAAGCCAGCGAATATAGTTATAAATACTTTCAACCGACACGGTGCGGTGCTCACTCTTCAAAAATTTTGATATTGAGTTAGCCGAGAATGTTTTGCCCACATTCTCGATTATATATTTCACAACGCGCTCAAAAAGGTCCTGCCTCGCTATGCGGTGCCGCTTAACAATATCTCGTGAAACAACCGTATAATATATTCCGTTCACTATCTGATAAGCCTGGTCGGCCTCATACTCTGCAAGGGCTATTATGGGAAACCCGCCAAAGCGAATGTATTCATTGAGAAGCTCCCTGCCGCCGCGCCCGCTTTCGGCCTTAAACGCCATATATTCCTTAAATGACAGCGTATAAACGGGTATTGTAACATAGCGCCCGGTAAGATAGGTTGAAATCTCGGCGGACATAAGCTTTGAGTTTGATCCGGTTATGTAAATATCCGCGTTCGTATTCTCAAGCAGGCTGTTCACGGCCTTCTCCCAGCCGTCTATTTCCTGTATCTCGTCAAGCAAAAGACAGCAGGATTTTTTGCCACGCATGGATGCCGTAATCTCATCGTACATGGACTTTGCGGTAATGTTTTCGGGCATGTCCATGTCCGTATATGTGCGCTGAATTATGTTTTCCCCGCTCACGCCGCGGCTGATAAGCTCCTGCTTTAGCATTTCGAATATTGTGGATTTGCCGCAGCGGCGAACCCCGGCAAGTATTTTTACAATAGGCTTGCCCATAAACGGCTCAATGGCCTTTATATAATCCGGTCTGAATATCATAGCGACACCCCCTTTTTATAAAGGATAACCGAAAGAAACAACTTTTTCAATAAGTTTTTCGGTTCTAACCTTAAAAACTTCTCAATTTCACATACTTTTTCGGTTCTGACCGTAAAAACTTTTGAAGACAACACTAAAAAAGCGGCTGCCCGATCGGGCAGCCGTTACTAACGCTCTTCGCTTGGTTGATTTGGTTTTTTGTTTTAGTTTGGTTTGTTATGTGATTTCCTATTGGGTTTGCCTTAGTCCGCAACGTACGGCATAAGGGCAACCTGACGGGAACGCTTGATGGCAACGGCCAGCTCACGCTGATGCTTTGCGCATACGCCGCTCATCCTGCGGGGCATAATCTTGCCGCGCTCGGTGGTGAACTTACGAAGGCGGTTCACGTCCTTGTAATCTATATGTTCCACCTTGTCGGCGCAGAAGGCACAAACCTTACGGCGGCCCTTGCGGGGACGGGGCTTCATGGTCCTACGCTCTTCCATGATGAAGTATCTCCTTTCAAATCTTTAACGGCGGCTGCAGCTTAGAACGGCAGCGCGTCGTCGTCAATGTCTATAAATCCGTCGGGAGCCTGGGGTGCCTGCTTGTCGTTACGCTGAGCGTAATCGGCAGAAGCGCCGGAAGCGTCCCTGTCGCGCGGGGTGAGGAATTCCACATCGTCCGCGACTATCTCGGTCACATAACGCTTGCTTCCGTCTTTAGCGTCGTATGAGCGGTTTTGCAGCTCTCCTGTTACGCAGACCTTACGGCCCTTGGCAAGATACCTTCCGCAAAGCTCCGCAAGCTGACGCCAGACTATAACGTTAAAAAAGTCCGTCACGGCTTCGCCGGTGCTCTTGTCCTTAAAGCGGCGATTAACGGCAATAGACAGCGTGCAAACGTTGGTGCCGTTAGCGGTCTGCCGCATTTCGGGATCCCTGGTAAGATTTCCTATCAGTATGACTTTATTCATTGCGTTACGACCTTTCTTTTTTCAGCTCTTATACAGTCGGTTTTCAGCCGTTCTGACGAACGACGAGAAAACGGAGAATGCTTTCATCGTTGTTCAGGTTACGCTCAAGCTCCTTGGGGAGTTTGCTTTCGCCCGCAAACGCAGTCAGCACGTAATAGCCCTCGGTCTTGTAGTCGATGGGATATGCCAGACGACGGCGGCCCCACTCATCTACCTTTTCGACCTCACCGCCGTTAGCGGTGATGATGCCGGTGTACTTTTCGATTACGCCCTTTATGGCCTCATCCTCAAGCTCCGGCGTGATGACATACATAGCTTCGTACTTATTCACGCTTTTCACCTCCTTATGGTCTTATGGCGCCGGTTTTACGCGGCGCAAGAAGCACGTTAGCAACATATTATATCATGATAAAAATAAAGATACAACCCCGATTAAATACCAAAAAACACGATTTTTTCATTAATTCGGCAAAAAAGCCTTGCATGGCGGCGCCGTATGCGTTACCATTCATTATAGGCGTATATCGCCAAAAATACAATAAAGAAACCTGGTAAACTTTAATTTGAGTGATTTTATACTTAACCTTTCAAAGCTTGTGGGTGAAAACCTTTGGCTGGCGCCGCTTATAGCGCTTGCGGCAGGACTGCTTACAAGCCTTACCCCGTGCTCCCTTTCAACCATTCCGCTGGTGCTTGGATGCGTTGGCGGCCTTAATGAGCACGAGCCTAAAAAAGCCTTTCGCCTTTCGCTTATGTTCGCGCTAGGCTCCATGATAACGTTCACGGTTCTGGGATTTGCGGCATCACTTTTGGGCAATCTGCTCAACTCTCTTGGCATTTGGCTGCACCTTGCGCTGGCGCTTCTTCTTATAGCGATGGCGCTTCAGATGTTCGGCGTGTTCGAGATTATACCCGAAGCCAACATTAAGGCCAAGCCCAACAAGGGCTACTGGGCAACGTTTACGGCGGGGCTGCTCGCTGGCGCGTTCTCTTCGCACTGCACAACGCCCGTGCTTATAGCAATGCTTGCCATAGTTGCCAACAACGCGCACATACTTTACGGCGTGCTGCTGCTTGTAATATTTTCAATCGGCCACGGCGTGCTTTCGGTTATCGCCGGCACGAGCGCGGGCTTTGTGAACCGGCTTATGAGCTCACCGCGCTACATGAAGGCGGAAAAGATAGTTCGCATAATACTCGGCGTGGTAATTCTGCTTGCGGCGGCGTATCTGCTTTCCGAGGTTATAGGCGAGGCGTTTTTCCACGCGGAGCACGTGCACTGATTCTTAGCCGCGCATAATATTAACGGAGGCTGCCATGAACTGCAACGATGACGATTTCGGTTACTTTGGCACCGGCTTAACCGGCTACGCGCACTATACTCAGGCCATGAAAGATTCTTCGGGCGGCGGAGGCGGAAACAGAAACCGCGGCCCGCGCAGGGGCACGCCCTGGTGGCTGATACTCTTTATTGTCTCAGGCGTGATAATACTTTGCTCCATCCTTGAAAAACTTTTTTAATCCATACCTGTCGGGCATTCCCCGGCAGGTTTTTTTATGATCTGTTCACAGCATTTTAACAGTATTTTACTTGCGTTTTACAGTTTATTGTAATACAATACACCTAAAGAAAGCTTTGAAAGGGAGTAAAATGAAATGGCACAGATAAGCGTGCGCGTGGATGACGACGTTAAGCGCAGCGCCGAAAGAACTTTCGATACGATAGGGCTTAGCATGTCCACGGCCATAAATATTTTTTTGAAAACCGTGGCAAGGGAAAACCGCATTCCGTTTGAGCTGAACGCGGATCCTTTTTATTCACGCAGCAACATTCGCTACCTTGAGGACGTTATGCGCGACATTAAGGAGGGAAACGCCCACTTTGCCGAGCACGAGCTGATAGAGGAATAATCTATGCGGCTGCTATGGGAGGACAGAGCCTGGGAGGATTACCTGTATTGGCAAATGCAGGACAAAAAGGTTCTTAAAAGAATAAATGCCCTTATAAAAGACATTCAAAGGGATACATTCGACGGCATAGGCAAGCCCGAGCCGCTAAGGGAGAACCTGAGCGGATGGTGGAGCAGGCGCATAGACGAGGCGAACAGAATAGTCTATTATGAAGAAAACGGCATAATATACATTGTTTCATGCAAAGGGCATTACGATGCTTAAAGGCGGTCAGAGGGCCGCTTTTTTGCATTCTCAAAAAAGTACACGGAAAATTTACAGCATTGCGACTGTACATATTCAAAGTTTTGAATTAGAATAAAATAGATATGTTGTACCCACGGAGGATTTTATGGATAAGCCTTATTTTATCGTTAACCCCGTTTCCGGTTCAGGTCTTGCGGCGCAGAAATTCAAGGAGCTTTCGGAGCTTTTGAAAAGCCGCGGAGTAGACTTTACTTTTGATTACACAACCGCCCCGCATAACGCCACGGAGCTTGCAAGGGCCGCCATCGCGCGCGGACAAAAGCTTATAGCCGCGGTTGGCGGAGACGGTACGCTTAACGAGGTCGCCGCCGCCACAATAGGCACGGACGCCGTGCTTGCCGTGCTCCCCTTCGGTACGGGCAACGACTTTACAAAGGTTATGGGCTTTGCCAAGGATGTTGAGGGCGCGGCGGATACGCTGGCAAACGGCGTTGTAAGGAATGCCGATGCCGCCGAGGTAAACGGGCATACGTTCGTGAACGTGGCCGGTCTTGGTTTTGACGTGGCTACGCTTATCGCAACCGAAAAATACAAAAAGAGATTCAACGGTATGTTCCCCTATATGCTGGGCGTTTTTGAAACGCTGGCGCATCTTAAAACAATGCCGCTCACAATTGAGCACGACGGCGTAACGGAGCAGTGCAACGCGCACATAATGAGCATAGGCAACGGCCAATATGTTGGCGGAGGCATGCGCGCGGTGCCCATGGCGGATCCCTTTGACGGAATGCTTGATATTTGCTTTGTTGAAAAGGTAAAATTCACCAAGTTCGTCCGTTTGCTGCCCCAGTTTATAAAAGGAACATACGTATCGCACACAGACGTTGTGCACCATATTCGCACAACCGAAATAAAGGTTACCTGCCCTGAAAGCTGCACACTTCAGCTGGATGGTGAGGTTGGCCTTTCCACCCCTGCCGTATTCCGCATACTGCCCGGCGCACTTAAGGTGCTGCTGCCGGCAAAGGCGTAACGGGTGAGTGAACAAACGCCCCATAAGCGGGGCTATTAACTGCTGGTGACCAATGGCAAAACGAAAGCTAAAAAGCGTTGACAGGGCTTTTACAATAAAAAGACTTCTATTAATTCTGCTTGCCGCGGCTGTGCTCGCGGGGGGCTTTTTCGGCGTAAGGGCGTTTCTTAAATCCCGCGCATCGTTCGGAAGCGTAACTTCCCTTCCCTTTTATTCGGAGGCTTCTTACGCCTATTCCGATTCCGTATTTTATTATGCGGACGGGGACAAGCTTGTTATATACAATCCCTCAAGTCCGGACAGCTCAAAGAGCATGAGCCTTGGCACAAGCGATGTTTCCGTTGCCGCCGCGAACGGCACTGCCGCGCTTTATTCTTCAAGCGCCGTGCAGATAATAGGCACGGACAGCATAATAGACGTTGGCGGGCAGATATCGTTCGTTCGCTGCGCGGCCAACCACATAGCGGTGCTCAGGATGGATTCCGCGGGCGATTACGCCGTGCTTGTTTATAACAAGTCCGGCTCGCTTGTGGACATAATAGAGCAGGGAGACGGCATTATAACGGACTGCGGCT
This sequence comes from uncultured Clostridium sp., assembly GCA_964600045.1. Lineage (GTDB taxonomy): Bacteria > Bacillota > Clostridia > Christensenellales > CAG-138 > Phil1. Next base: position 5,476 of record CAZRHS010000027.1, on the reverse strand, counting down.
TTTACGATTCAACGTCGGGCGACCTTATGTGGACGCTTATACTTTCAACCTCTGCCGATACTCCCGTAACCACCCTTACAACATACAGCTACGCCACGCAGGGCAGCGAAAGCGTTGCCACCATGAGCGGCGTAATAAGCGTTAATTCCCAGATTGTTGACAAGGTTGTTTTCACCAAAAACAGCATTTTCATATCCGGAACAGAGCAGCTTATCCGCTGCGACGCAAGCATAAGCGGCGAAAGCTGGCGCCTGCTCACATACGGCTACCGCCTAAGCGATTACTCAACCGCATCCACAAAGCCGCTTTTCCTTTTTGTTCCGAGAAATGAAGACGGCATGAACGAAGCAAAGCTTTACAGCGTTGAGGAATCCGCTACAAGCAGCGCAACGGCGCGCACGGTGCAGCTTAGCGATGGGGTTCACTCCGTTATGGCGTACAGCGGCAAAATGGCCGCGTTCTCAACCGATACATTGTACATCTATACCGCCGCGGGTAAGCTGAGCGGAACATACGCGCTGGATTTCAGCTGCGTAAAGGCCACAAAACTCAGCGAAAACGAGGCGCTGTGCGAATGCGCAGACGGCTCATTAAAGCTTTTAACGCTTAAATAGCGCGGCAAAGCAAAAAGGAGGTTATAGTAAACGTGAATCTTTTGGATATAGCGGTTCTTGCGGTGCTTATATTCTTTGTGCTGCAGGGTATATACCGCGGCTTTTTATCCGCGCTTTTGTCAATAGGAGCGTACATACTGGCGTGGCTTGTGGCCATGGTGCTTCTGCCCGTGGGGTCAAACGCCGTAATGTCAAACGAAAAGCTTCTTAACACGATGCTTTATTATACCGAGGGCAGCGAATACGTGAACGACGTGGAGCTTGCCAAAACCAACATAAACGAAATAAGCACGGATACGCTTAATTCCGTTTTTTCAAACGCGGATCTTCCCTACCCCGTTGCCAAGAACATAGCGGACAACATAGCAAAGGAGCAGTTCGCGGACGAGGGCATAGTAACGCTTGGCGATTATTTTAACCAAACCATAGTCGCGTTGTTTATAAACATACTGGTATTTATTGGCATATTCATTATCGTAAGGATAATACTTGCGTTTATACTGAACGGAATCGATTACGCCTGGACGCTTCCGCAGCTTAGGGTGGCGGACAGGGCGATAGCCGGCGGGCTTGGGCTTGTGCACGGCATACTGGCGGTATTTCTGCTGTTTATGTTTGTGCCGTTAGGGCTTATAGTGCTTCAGGGCAAGTTCCAGTTCGTAACGGACACGGTGAGCGAATCGGTTTGCGCAAAGTTCTTCTATATGTGCAATTTCCTGCTGGGCATGATGCCCGGCTGCTGAGGAGGTAAAAATATGTATCTTGCCGACAGTTGGCGCGATTACGAAATAATAGACGCGGGCGGCGGAGAAAAGCTGGAACGCTGGGGCGATGTTACCCTGCTTAGGCCCGATCCGCAGGCTATATGGCCCATGAATCGCTCAAACGCCAAGCCGGACGCGCACTATATCCGCTCATCATCGGGCGGCGGGCACTGGGAATACAATACCAGTCTTGACGAGGCCTGGACAATAAAATGGCGGGAGCTTAGCTTTATTGTTCGCCCGACGGGCTTTAAGCACACCGGCCTTTTCCCTGAGCAGGCCGTAAACTGGGCATGGATGCAGGACATATTAAGAAAAGCCGACCTTGGCGGGGAAAAGCCGAGGGTGCTGAATCTTTTCGCATATACCGGCGGAGCTACCTGCGCGCTCGCGAGCGCCGGGGCGGAGGTTGTGCACGTTGACGCGGCAAAGGGCATGGTTGCCTGGGCAAAGGACAACCTTAACCAAAGCGGCCTTGCGGACAGGCCTGTTCGCTTTATAGTGGACGACGTTATGAAGTTTGTGCTGCGCGAACAAAGGCGCGGCAGAACATACCACGGCATACTTATGGATCCGCCAAGCTACGGCAGGGGTCCTAACGGCGAAATGTGGAAAATAGAGGAAGGGCTTTATCCCCTGCTTGAGGAATGCGTTAAGCTTCTGGATAAAAACGCGCTGTTCTTCCTTATAAATTCATACACAACCGGCCTTGCGCCAACGGTGCTTTCAAACGCGCTTAAGGTTGCCATAGGCACGGGGCACATTGAGGCGGGCGAGGTTGGCCTGCCCATAACCCGCAAGGGGCAGGGGCTTATACTTCCCTGCGGCTCAAGCGGAAGATGGACGAAATAATTTAAGCTTAAATAAAACAAGGAGGCTTTTACTTATGCACCACTATACCTTTTATCCCATGGGAGTATGCTCCAGGCAGATAGATTTGGACATTGACGAAAACCTGCGCGTGCACAACATCCGCTACATCGGCGGCTGCAACGGCAACCTTAAGGCGCTTGGCGCGCTTGCCGAGGGCATGAGCGTGGACGAGGTTATAGAAAGGCTTGACGGCATACGCTGCGGCGAGAAGAACACCTCCTGCTCCGATCAGCTGGCAAGGAACCTTAAAAAGAACCTTTGCGAGATTAAAGCGCAGGCCAAGTGAGCCAAATAAAAACAATTCATTCAGTTTACTTCAGCCCCACGGGAAACAGCCGTATTGCCGCGAGGGCTGTTGCTTATGCGCTGAAAAGGGAGCTTGGGGCCGAATATAACGAGCTTGACCTTACCCCAGCCGCCGCGAGAAGAACGAAGCACACTTTTGATAATGACGACATAGTTGTTATTGCCATGCCCGTTTACGCGGGAAGGCTGCCCAATAAAATAGTGCCGGACATAGCGGCGAATATATCAGGCTTCGGTAAAACAAGGCTTATAGCCCTATGCACATACGGCAAAAGAAGCCCCGGGGACGCGCTGAGAGAGCTTTTGATTTTGGGCCGTCAAAACGGCTTTGTGCCGCTGGCGGCGCGGAGCATTGAATGCGAGCACGCGTTTTCGGCTAAAATCGCCCGAGGAAGGCCGAATGGGACCGATTTGGCGGAGCTTGACGAGCTGGGCGCAGGCTTAGCCCGAAGCATAGCCGCGGGGCAGGATAGGCCGCTTGATTTTGATTACGAATCGCCTCTCGCGCCGTATTACACTCCGCTTAAGGAGGACTCTACTCCCGCCCGTTTTCTTAAGGCAAAACCGGTTGTGGATTTATCGCTGTGCACGCGCTGCGCTAAGTGCGCTGCTGTTTGCCCCATGGACAGCATAAAGGCCGATAATCCCGCCGAAACGGACGGCGTATGCATAAAATGCCAGGCATGCATAAAGGTTTGCCCTGCCGGCGCAAGGCGCTTTGAGGACGCGGATTTTATATCTCACGTAAGAATGCTTGAAAAAAGCTTTGGCGAATAAAGGAGATTTTTTATGAAAGTATGGGCCGCCACGCGGGACATGGACAAGATTATAAAGGACGTTGTAATGGAATTCCCCGCCGCGAAAAGCGAGGACGAATGGAACGCGGTGCTCAGCGACATTTGCCGCGAGCTTGACCTGTCCCGTCCGGTAATGCTGAAAAAGCACCTGAACGAGCTTAACACCTTCCGCCATACGGTATTCTCCCCCGCGGACTTTATGGAAAGCGTGGATTTTAATAAGTTCACGGTGCAGCTTTTCCCGGAGAAAAAGAAAAAGTAACGGCTTTCTCACGGGGTACAGTCGTTACTTTATCTAAAGGCTAAATGTATAAAAGGCAGGCGGCACTCAGCTTCGGTTGGGCGCCGCCTGTTTGTTTGCGGTTAAGAAAATGGGATTTGCACCAATTCCCCAAAAATTTTCTTGAAGTTAGCTGGTTCATCTGTTATCATCGTAGCTAAAGTTTGCATTTTACAGACCATGATTATCCGCGAAAGGAGTTTGATAAATTATGAGTGAGCAGCGCATCGGTACCATTTGTGTTCAGGGGGGCTATGCACCCGACAACGGAGGCCCTCGCCAGATTCCAATCATTCAGTCCACCACGTTTAAGTACGCCACCAGCGAGGAAATGGGAAAGCTGTTTGATTTAGAGACCACCGGCTACTTCTATTCCCGCCTGCAAAACCCTACCAATGACCATGTAGCAGCTAAGATTTGCGCCCTGGAGGGCGGAACCGCGGCCATGCTCACGTCCTCCGGCCAGGCGGCTAACTTCTTCGCACTTTTCAATATATGCTCCTGCGGGGATCACATCGTAGCGTCTTCCGCCATTTACGGGGGTACTTTTAATCTTATCTCGGTGACCATGGCGAAGATGGGCATTGAGTCTACTTTCGTCGGTCCCGACTGCACCGAGGAGGAGCTGAACGCCGCCTTCCGTCCCAACACCAAAGCCGTGTTTGGTGAAACCATCGCCAATCCTGCCCTTACGGTGCTTGACATTGAAAAATTTGCCAAGGCTGCCCATGACCACGGGGTACCGCTGATCGTGGACAACACCTTCCCCACTCCCATAAATTGCCGCCCGTTCGAATGGGGCGCGGACATAGTTACCCACTCCACCACCAAATACATGGATGGACACGGCGTGGCCGTAGGCGGTGCCATCGTGGACGCGGGAAAATTTGACTGGATGGCTCATGCCGATAAATTCCCCGGGCTGACCACGCCGGACGAAAGCTACCACGGCATCACATACGCTGAGAAATTCGGCAAAGAGGGCGCATTTATCACAAAGTGTACCGCCCAGCTTATGCGAGACCTTGGCTCCATTCAGTCTCCTCAGAATGCGTTTTATCTGAACCTGGGGCTTGAAAGCCTGCACGTACGTATGGCCCGTCACTGTGAAAACGGCCAGGCGGTAGCCGAGTTTTTGAAGGATCATCCCAAGGTGGCCCATGTCAACTATTGCGGTCTGAGCGACGATCCCTACTATTCTTTGGCTCAGAAGTATCTTCCCCACGGCTCCTGCGGCGTGGTCTCCTGTGAACTGAAAGGCGGCAGGAAAGCTGCCGAGCAGTTTATGAAAGGGCTGAAGCTGTGCGCCATTGAGACCCATGTGGCCGACGCGCGAACCTGCTGCCTGAATCCTGCCACATCCACCCATCGCCAGATGACCGACGAGCAGCTTGCTGCCGCGGGCATTCCCGCCGGATTAATCCGCATCTCCTGCGGGTTGGAGAGCAAGGAGGACCTGATCGGGGACATCGCGCACGCATTGGAGGAAATCTAAATGCCGATCAAAATCCCGAACGGGCTGCCTGCCACCGCTGTGCTGGAGTCGGAGAATATCTTTGTTATGAATGAACGCAGGGCGGTAAGTCAGGATATCCGCCCGCTTCGAATTCTGCTATTGAATTTAATGCCGACAAAGGTGGATACCGAAACGCAGTTTGCCCGTGTTTTGGGAAATACCCCGCTTCAAATCGAGCTGGAGCTGATTGCGCCTAAGGACCACACCTCTAAACATACGTCGCAGGCTCATATGCTGGCGTTTTACAAAACGTTTGAGGACGTGAAGCACCTCTATTTCGATGGAATGATCATCACCGGCGCTCCGGTGGAGCTGATGGACTTTGA
>CAZRHS010000026.1:0-22492 GCA_964600045.1 uncultured Clostridium sp. | reverse complement strand
AACACAAAAGGAGCGGTTTTGTTGCCGCTCCTTGTTTTTTTACTTCTTTTTGCCGTTTGACTGCCTGCGCTTTTTTGAATCAAAGAAGGCGGAGTCGTCGGGCCAGGCGAACTTATCGTCCTTCATGCGGGTGTAGGCGCCGTTTTGCCTTGCGTCCGGCTGGGGCAGCTCGTTATAGTGCTGCTTAATGTAATACACCTGCGCCCACGCGGCAGCGAGAAGGACAACCCATATAACAAGCTTAAGCCACGCGCCCGCGCCGAGTACGGTGCAAATATCATTCATATTGTAGCAAAGGGCGGTCATGACGGTGTAAGCCGCGGCGCCGTAATACCACTTGCCGCGCTGCATTGTTATGGCCATATACACGCTCATTACGGGCTGGAAGAACACCATTACAACGCTTGGCAGGGTAAGGTAGAAAAACTCCCAACCGTCCGCATTTGATATGCCCTGCTGCGCAAGCTGTATATGCGTTATGGTAACGCTTAAGCCCCTGCTGTAAAGCATTGGTATGCACATGCCTACGCTTACGCATATAACCTCCATAAGGCTTATTTTGCGCTTATACCCGGCCACAAAAACAACGTACAGCGCCATTGCCTCAACCGCGCCCAGCAGAAACCACCTTACGGCGATGGCGGCATTGGTCTGAAGGAAGGCCCAGCCGCTGTCCTCATAAAGCATAAGCACAGCCGCGCTCAGAACGGACGAGGCCAGAATGGCCGTAATTCCGCAGCCGAGGGGCTTTGTGAGCCTTACGCCTTTTTTATGAACAAGCATGAGCGCCGCGATGGGAACGCACATAAGAAGCACGGTTACTATAATGGCAAGTATTGCGAAAACCATATTTTCTCCAATTCGATTTATTATTGCCGCTCCATTATATCAAAAAATCGGGCCGCTGTGTAAACGGCCCGATGATTTTTGTTAGCTTACTTTATCAGACAAGCTCGATAACCGCCATCTCGGTAGCATCGCCGCGGCGGGGCCCCAGCTTGTAGATGCGGGTGTAGCCGCCCTTGCGTCCATCGTACTTGGGCGCGATTTCGCGGAACAGCTTCTCAACAACGGGGTTGGGAGTCTGCTTGGCGCGCTCGGCATACTCGCTCTTGCTCTCCTTGTCCTTCTTGGGCAGGGGAGTGTTGTACAGATAAGCAATCATCTGCCTGCGGGCATGGAGCTTGGAAGGCATGTCGTTAGTCTTCTCAACCTTAACGATCTGCTGCTTCTCGTTGCGGGTTTCCTTCTCTACGGTAACGGTATTCTTGTATTCGCTTACTGCAAGGGTGATCAGCTTCTCAGCTATGGGGCGGATCTCCTTCGCGCGGGCTTCGGTGGTAACGATTTTGCCGTTCCACAGCAGCGCGGTGGTCAGATTGCGCAGCATTGCGTTGCGATGATCGCTGGCCTTGCCAAGTTTACGGTTTGGCATTTGTTTTTCCTCCTAATTAGTCTTCGTTGTGACGGAGCGAGAGGCCAAGTCCAACCAACTTCTGCTGGACTTCCTCAAGCGACTTACGGCCGAGGTTACGAACCTTCATCATCTCTTCCTCGTTGCGCTGAACAAGCTCTTCAACGGTGTTGATGCCTGCGCGCTTGAGGCAGTTGTAGGAACGCACGGACAGGTCAAGTTCCTCTATCGTCATTTCAAGGATCTTTTCCTTCTTGTCCTCTTCCTTCTCAACCATTATCTCCACGCCCTGAACATGCTCGGTCAGGTTGATGAACAGACACAGATGCTCGGTCAATATCTTGGCCGCCAGGCTTACAGCCTCGTCCGGGCGAATGGTCTCATCCGTCCAGATTTCAAGCGTAAGCTTGTCATAATCGGTGATCTGACCAACACGGGTGTTTTCCACGCGGAAATTCACCTTGCGTATGGGAGTGAATATGGAGTCAACCGCGATCTGCCCAATAGGCATATCGGGGCGCTTATTCTTGTCTGCGGAAACATATCCGCGGCCATGCTCAAGAATTATCTCCATCTCAAGCTTGCCGTTGGGGCCGAGGCTTGCGATATGCAGTTCGGGATTCATAATCTCCACGTCCGCATCGGCGATTATATCGCCCGCAGTTACCTCGCACTCACCCTGAGCGCTGATTTTGACCATCTTGGGGCCGTCACTGTGCAGCTTGACGCACAGTTCTTTTATATTGAGCACTATCTCGGTAACGTCCTCGCGAACGCCGTCGATGGTAGTGAACTCATGCAGCACGCCGTCTATTTTTATAGAGGAGGCTGCAACGCCGGGCAAGGAGGAAAGCAGCACCCTGCGCAGTGAATTGCCAAGGGTGGTGCCGAAGCCGCGTTCAAGCGGCTCCACCACAAAGCGACCATAGCTGTCGGATATTTCCTCGCACTCGATCTTGGGTCTTTCGATTTCTATCATTTTTCCATCCCCTCTCTTGATGTTTGGTCAGTCGATAAGGGTCGCGGACCGCTTCATTACCTGGAGTAGAACTCGACGATGAGGTTTTCCTCAACGGTGAGATCAATGTCATCGCGCTGGGGCATCTGGGCAATCTTGCCGGTCAGATTCTCGCTGTCAAGCTCCAGCCACTTGGGTATGGGCTTGCCGGCGCCCTGCTCGCGCAGGTCTTTGAAGTTGGCCATGTCGCGGCTGCGCTCACGAACGGTAATGGTCTGGCCGGGCTTCACAAGGTAGGAAGCGATATCGACCTTCGCGCCGTCTACGCGGATGTGGCCGTGGTTAACAAGCTGACGAGCCATGGGACGGCTGGGAGCAAAGCCCAGACGATAAACCACGTTGTCAAGCCTTCTCTCGAGCAGGCACAGCATGTTGTCGCCGGTTACGCCGCGCATGTTGCTGGCCATTTCGTAGTACTTGCGGAACTGGGACTCGCTTACGCCGTAAGCGCGGCGGCATTTCTGCTTTTCGCGCATCTGCAGGCCGTATTCACTCTGCTTACGCTGCCTGGCCTGGCCATGCTGTCCCGGAGGGGTGTGGCGCTTAACAACAGCGCACTTAGCTGTGTAGCAACGGTCGCCCTTAAGGAAGAGCTTCTCGCCTTCCCTGCGGCACTGTCTGCAAACGGAATCAGTATATCTTGCCATTTGTCTGTCTCCTTAAACTCTTCTGCGCTTAGGCGGACGGCAACCGTTGTGCGGTATGGGCGTCACGTCTTTTATCATGTTGACCTCAAGGCCGGCGGTCTGGAGGGCGCGGATGGCGGCCTCACGGCCGGAGCCGGGTCCCTTCACATAGACTTCCACGGTGCGGAGGCCATGCTCCATAGCGGCCTTAGCCGCGGTCTCGCTGGCGGTCTGCGCGGCGAAAGGAGTGCTCTTCTTGCTGCCCCTGAAGCCCAGTCCACCGGCGGACGCCCAGGATATGGCGTTGCCCTGCAGGTCGGTGATGGTTACCATTGTGTTATTGAAGGAGGAACGGATATGGGCAGCGCCGCGCTCGATGTTCTTCTTTTCACGGCGTTTGCGGGTACCCGCTTTCTTGACCTTACCTTTTGCTGCTGCCATTTTGCATTAACCTCCCTTATTTCTTCTTGCCGCCAACCTGACGCTTCGGACCCTTACGGGTACGGGCGTTCTGTTTGCTGCTCTGGCCACGCACGGGCAGGCCCTTACGATGCCTGATGCCGCGGTAGCAGCCGATCTCGATCAGCCTCTTGATGTTCATGGAAGTCTCTCTCCTCAGATCGCCTTCCACCTTTATGTTATGGTCGATATAGTCCCTAAGTTTTGCCACATCGGCTTCGCTCAGGTCGCGCACGCGGATGTCAGGATCAACGCCCGTGGCTGCGAGGATGTCCGTAGCGGTCTTGCGGCCGATACCGTAAATATAGGTCAGGCCGATCTCAACCCGCTTGTCTCTGGGCAGGTCCACGCCAGAAATACGTGCCATAAAGTTTGTACACCTCCGTAAATTTTGGTTCAATTATATATGTACCCGCCGGTTTCCGCGTTGTTTCCTTCGCGGCAGCCGCACCGGCGGCTGTTTCCGCTATTAGAAGCCCACTCCGCACACCGTGGAGCGGATTTCTAATATGTCTGGCGGCGCAATTACCGCCTGACGGAGCCCATAGCGTTGAGCTCGAAACCTTTCGAAGAGCCGGATTAAAATCCAGTGTGGCGCTCTCCTTTTATATCTTCTCGCCGATGGGCTTTATCAGCCCTGCTTCTGCTTATGACGAGGATTCTCGCAAATCACCATCACGCGGCCCTTGCGCTTGATGATCTTGCACTTTTCGCAAATGGGTTTGACTGAAGGCCTAACTTTCATTGTTTTAATCCTCCCTTTAGTTTTTCGCGCGCCACGTTATGCGTCCGCGCGTAAGGTCGTAAGGAGACATTTCAACTGTTACTTTGTCTCCCGGCAAAATGCGGATGAAATTCATGCGCAGCTTGCCTGAAATATGTGCTAATATCTTGTGCCCGTTTTCGAGCTCTACCTCAAACATCGCGTTGGGGTACGAGTCCGTAACTACGCCCTCAACTTCGATTACATCGGTCTTTGACAAGCTATACCTCCCTAAAATACATCGTCCTCATGGTGATGCGCACCGGTTTTCAGCGCGCGGCGTAAAGCTGCATCGGCCGTTCCGCCCTTAGCTGAGAGCATATCGTCTATATTCTCTATCCGGGCCGACTCAAGCTGCAGATGCTTAAGCTTCTTCTTCTTAGGCTTTTGCGCCTTATGCGTTTTTCCGTCGCACACAAGCGCAAGCCCCGCATCATCGGTACCTATCACGGCATACCGTATGCCCTTATCCCTGCCGGCCAGCGAGACGGCCATGCGTCCCTTCAGGCTTTGTGTCTTTTCAGTTTCAGCCATCGGCTGCACCTCAAAGAGTAAGAATTTCGGGCTTTCCGTTCGCGGTTATCGCAACGGTGTTTTCATAGTGGGCAGAGGGCTTCGCGTCTCTCGTTACAACCGTCCATCCGTCCTTAAGCACCGTAACATCCGCCGTGCCAAGGTTTATCATCGGCTCTATCGCAATAGTCATGCCGGGATAAAGCCTCGGTCCCCTGCCGTGCCTTTTATCATAGTAATTAGGCACTTCAGGCGGCTCATGCATGCTGGTGCCGATGCCGTGGCCGACAAGCTCACGTACAACACCGTAGCCATGCTCATGCGCGCACTGTTCCACAGCGGCACCGATATCCGAAATATGGTTGCCGGCAACCGCCTGTTCCATTCCGCGGAAGAAGCATTCCCTTGTTACTTCAACAAGCTGCTTTACTTCGTCCTTAACATTGCCGATCAATACGGTACGAGCGGCATCTCCGTGGTAGCCATTCAGTATGGCGCCAACGTCCACGCTGAGAATGTCTCCATCCTTCAGCTTGTAGCCGCCGGGGATTCCGTGCACCACCTGCTCATTCACGCTGGTGCAAATGCTCTTAGGATAGCCTTCGTAATTAAGGAAGCTGGGTATCGCTCCGCGGGAGCGAATAAAATCATCGGCGATCTTATTAAGCTCATCCGTGGTCATGCCCACAGCCGCGCTCTTTTCAAGAAGCAGCAGCGTGTCCCTAACAACCGCGCCCGCCGCACGCATCAGCTCTATTTCACGCTGACTTTTAATCGTAATGCGTTCGCTCATTTCAGCTTCTCCGTTGCGGAAAGAATTTCCGCATAAACATTATCCGGCGTATCGTCGCCGTTTACGAAATCGATGTTGCCAACCCGGCTGTAATAATCAACCAAGGGCTTAGTCTGCTTTTCGTACACGGCAATGCGGTTCTGAACCGTTTCCGGCTTATCGTCGTCCCTTATATAAAGGGCGGCGCCGCATTTTTCGCAGGTATCCTTGTGATAGGTGGACGTATGATATCCCGTGCCGCAGCCGGAGCATGTGCGTCTTCCGCTTATGCGCTCCAGTATGCGTTCCGCGGGAACGGCAATGTCTATCACCATGTCAATGTCCGATATATCATTCAGGGCTTCTGCCTGGGCTACCGTTCTCGGGAAACCGTCGAACAGGAAACCGTTGTGGCAGTCCGCTTCCTTGATGCGCTCAGCAACCATAGCGATTATGAGAGCATCGGGAACCAGTTCGCCCCGCGCGATGTAGCCTTTGGCTTCCGCCCCCAGCGGCGTGCCTTCACGCATCTGGGAGCGGAGCATATCCCCTGTGGAGATATGGGCTATATCGTAAAGCTTGCATATCCTCTCCGCTTGGGTGCCCTTGCCAGCACCCGGAGGTCCAAGAAATATAAGCTTCATAGTATCTTTCCGGCTTTCTTAGCCAAGGAATCCCTTGTAATGGCGCATGAGCATCATGGATTCGAGCTGAGCACTGGTCTCAAGAGCAACGCTGACCATTATCAGTATGCTTGTGGGGCCGAAGGTGGAGCTGAGTCCGAACGCACCAAGCAGCACGGTGGGGACTATGGCCAGGACCATAAGGAAGACAGCGCCGAACAGGGTAAGACGGCCGCTTATCTTCTGCAGATATTCGCCGGTGGGCCTGCCGGGACGGATGCCCGGTATAAAGCCGCCGTTCTGCTGCAGGTTCTTGCTTATCTCAACGGGATTGAAGGAAATCGTCGTATAGAAGTAAGCGAATACAACTATCAGCAGAGCATAGATTACGTAATACACCACGTGTCCATACCAGTAATCGGAGCTGGCGCTCATGTACTGGATATAGAACTTGTAGAATCCGCCGTCGGGCCAGAACTGACCGATCATCGCGGGAACCTGCATAATGGTCATTGCGAAGATCAGGGGCATAACGCCGTTAGCGTTGGCCTTGAGGGGGATAAAGGTGCTCTGTCCGCCGTACATCTTGCGGCCGACAACGCGCTTTGCGTACTGCACGGTAATGCGGCGCTCGCTGCGATCAATGAACGTGACACCGGTAACGATTACCAGCACGAACAGGATCAGGATGGGCAGTATCCACCAGTAATAAACACCGGTTACAAACACGCCCTTGAGGAAGTTGAGCACAACGGTGGGAACGCGGGCGCAGATGGAGGCGAAGATCAGGAAGGAGACGCCGTTGCCGATGCCCTTCTCGGTAATTCTTTCGCCAACCCACATGAGGAACGCGGTACCTGCCGTACAAACGCAACCTATCGTGGCATAAGTGAGGAAAAGATTTTCAGTGCTGGAAAGCACGTTTCCGCCATAGGTGCTGTTCTGCAAACCGGCAACAATACCGATGCTCTGCACCAGCGCAAGACCGATTCCGGTATAGCGGGTAATGGCTTCTATCTTTTCCCTGCCATCCTCCTCCTTGGAAAGCCTTTCAAGGCTGGGGATGGCAATGGTGAGTAATTGAATGATTATAGAGCCGGTGATGTATGGCGAAATGCCCATTGCAAAGATGGAAAAGTCACCGAAAGCGCCGCCGGAGAGCAGGTTGAGGAATCCCAACATATCGTACTGCTCCGCATATTGTGTAATGGCTGCCGCGTTCACACCGGGGACGGGGATGAAGGAACCCAGACGATAGATTACGATGAGAAGCATCGTATAAAGCATCTTCGTGCGGATATCCTTTATTTTCCATGCGTTGACGAGCGTGCTAAACATCAGACCACCTCAGCGCTTCCGCCAGCGGCCTCAATAGCCTTCTTGGCCGTCTCAGAGAACTTCGCGGCCTTGACATCCAGCTTCTTGGTCAGCTCGCCGCGACCGAGAACCTTAAGTCCGTCCTTCTCTATCTTGCTGATAATGCCCTGCTCCTTAAGCAGCTCGGCAGTAACGGCAGTACCGTTCTCCAGCTTTTCAAGATCGCCGACGTTAACAACGGTGTATTCCTTAGCGAAAATGTTGGTGAAGCCGTGCTTAGGCAGACGGCGTGCGAGGGGCATCTGGCCGCCTTCGAAGCCGTTCTTCTTGCTGCCGCTGCGGGCTTTCTGGCCCTTATGGCCCTTGCCGGAGGTCTTGCCCAAGCCGGAGCCCGTGCCGCGGCCTACGCGCTTTACGGACTGGGTGGAGCCCTCTGCCGGCCTTAACTCTTGTAGTTTCATGCTTCTACCTCCGATTAAACTTCTTCGACCTTTACAAGGTGCTTTACCTTGAAGATCATGCCGCGCACGGCCGCATTGTCGGGCTTGATAACGGTGCTGTTGGTCTTATGCAGACCCAGCGCCTTTACGGTAGCCTGCTGGTCGTCAAGCGCGCCAATGGTGCTCTTTACGAGGGTTATTTTCAGATCAGCCATCGTTTCCTCCTATCAGCCGAGGATCTCTTCCACGGTCTTGCCGCGCAGACGCGCGATCTCTTCCGCAGTGCGCAGCTGGCTGAGTCCATCCAGGGTCGCCTTAACGCAGTTAGCGGGGTTGTTGGAGCCGTAGCTCTTGGTACGAATGTCCTTAATGCCGACCATTTCAAGCACCGCACGGACGGGGCCGCCCGCGATAACGCCGGTACCTTCTTCGGCGGGGAGCATCCTTACATGGCCCTTGCTGTACTTACCTTCCACAGCGTGCGGAATGGTGGTACCAACTACGGGGACCTGTATCATGTGACGCTTGGCGTCTGCAACGCCCTTGCGCACGGCTTCGGGAATTTCGGTAGCCTTGCCCAGACCTACGCCAACCTTGCCTTCGCCATCGCCGACAACCATCAGCGCGGTGAAGCGGAAGTTACGGCCGCCCTTAACGACCTTGGCGACGCGGTTGATATAAACAAGCCTTTCCTTGAGTTCTACTTCAGGTGTTTCGATACGCTTTTGCATTTAGACCTCCTTAGAATTCCAGCCCGGCCTTGCGAGCGCCGTCTGCAAGCTTCTGAACGCGTCCGGTGTACAGATAGCCGCCGCGGTCGAATACAACCTGCTTGACACCCTTTTCGAGGGCCCTCTTGGCAACGGTTTCGCCTACGATCTCGGCAGCCTCGCTCTTGGTCTTGCCTTCGAGCTGAGCCGCGACTTCCGCATCCAGAGTGGAAGCGGACGCGAGAGTATTGGAAGCGTCGTCATCGATGACCTGGGCGTAAATGTGGTTCAGGCTGCGATATACGTTGAGCCTGGGGCGCTCGGCGGTACCGATGATGTGCCTACGGGTACGCTGATGCCTCTTCTGACGTATAGAGTTTTTATCTATCCTTGATATCATTGTCTTTGCTCCTTATCTACGCCTTACTTACCGGTCTTGCCTTCCTTACGGCGTACATGCTCGCCGGCGTAGCGGATACCCTTGCCCTTGTAAGGCTCAGGCTCGCGGACCGCACGGATATCTGCCGCAATCTGACCGACCTGCTGCTTGCTCGCGCCCTTTACCACGATGCGGTTGGGTGCGGGAACCTCAAAGGTGATGCCCTGGGGAGCTTCAAACTCGACGGGATGGGAATAACCCATGTTCAGTACGAGCTTGGTGCCCTGAAGCTGGGCGCGGTAACCTACGCCCTCAATCTCCAGATTCTTCGCAAAGCCTTCGGTTACGCCGACTACCATATTGTGTATAAGGGAGCGGGTAAGACCGTGCAGCGCGCGGTGACGCTTGTCGTCGCTGGGGCGCTTCACGTGAAGCACGCCATTTTCCTGTTCAATCTCCATTTCAGGAGCCATCTTCTCAGTAAGAGTGCCCTTGGGGCCTTTCACGGTTACGGTGTTGCCGTCATCGACCGTGATTGTCACTCCGCCAGGAACGCTTATCGGAAGTTTTCCGATTCGTGACATGTTATTGCACCTCCGTTTATATTGGTTTTAATTACCAGATGTAAGCGAGGACTTCGCCGCCAACGCCCTGCTTGCGGGCTTCCCTGTCGGTCATGATACCGCGGGAGGTGGATATGATGGCGATGCCCAAACCGTTAAGCACCTTGGGCAGCTGGTCTTTGCGCGCGTAGATGCGCAGACCGGGCTTGCTGATGCGCTTGAGGCCGGTTATGACCCTCTGCTTGTTGGGGCCGTACTTGAGGTCGATGTGGATATACTTGGCCACGCCGTCCTCACGGATGTCATAGCCCTTGATGTAGCCTTCGTTAAGAAGGATCTCGGCTATGGCCTTCTTTACCGTGGAAGCGGGGACGAGAACGTCCTCATGCTTTGCGGTAAGAGCGTTGCGGATACGGGTCAGCATATCGGCGATGGGATCAGTTATCAACATAGTCTTATTTCTCCTTTCGATATGCTTACCAGCTGGCCTTACGCACGCCGGGTATCTCGCCCTTGTAGGCAAGCTCCCTGAAGCAAACACGGCAGATGCCGTACTTGCGCAGCACGGAGTGCGGACGGCCGCAGATGCGGCAGCGGGTGTAAGCGCGGGTGGAATACTTCGCCGGGCGCTGCTGCTTTATTTTCATGCTTGTCTTTGCCACTGTTTCTTCCTCCTAATCACGCCTGCATGAAGGGCATGCCCATAAGCTTGAGCAGTTCCTTCGCTTCTTCGTCGGTCTTAGCCGTGGTAACAAATACTATGTCCATACCCCTGATCTTATCAACGTCGTCATAGTTGATTTCGGGGAATATCAGCTGTTCCTTCAGGCCCATGGCGTAGTTGCCGCGGCCGTCAAAGCTGGTATCGGGGATGCCGCGGAAGTCGCGTACGCGGGGGAGTACGATGTTGATGAGCTTATCAACAAAGTAGTACATCCTGTCACCGCGCAGGGTTACCTTGGCGCCGATGTTCATGCCTTCGCGAACCTTGAAGTTTGCGACGCTCTTCTTAGCCTTGGTAACAACGGGCTTCTGGCCGGCGATTATGCTCAGCTCTTCCACCGCGTTCTCCATGCCCTTGGGGTTATCCTTCTCGGAGCCGAGGCCCATGTTGATAACAACCTTCTCGAGCTTGGGGATCTGCATAACGTTTTCGTAACCGAACTTTTCCTTAAGCTGGTCTACGATCTCGTCGGTGTACTTAACCCTGAGACGGGGAGCCTCACTGAAGGGCTTCGCCTCAACGGCGTTCTTCTTCTTCTTGGCGGGTGCCTGAGCGGCGGTATCTTTCTTAGCCATTCTCTTTTCCTCCTGCCTCAGTCAATGTTCTTGCCGCACTTTTTGCAAACGCGGACCTTCTTGTCGCCGTCCATAGCATGACCAACGCGAGTGGCCACGCCGCACTTGGGGCAAACCAGCATTACGTTGGACGCGTTGATGGTGCCTTCATGCTCTATACGGCCGCCGGTTTCGCCCTGCTTACGGGGCTTGCGATGCCTGGTGACCATGTTGGCACCCTGCACCACTATGCGCTCCTCTTCGGGGAAGGCGGAAAGGACTTTGCCCTTCTTGCCCTTGTCCTTGCCGGAGATGACGACTACGGTATCGTCTTTCTTGACGTTAAGCTTCTTCATTGCGTTTCCTCCATCAAAGCACTTCGGGCGCAAGGGAGATTATCTTCATGTAATCCTTAGCGCGAAGCTCCCTCGCCACAGGCCCGAAAATACGGGTTCCCTTAGGCTCCTTCTTGTCGTTTATGATAACGGCCGCATTGTCGTCGAAACGGATGAAGCTGCCGTCTGCCCTCTGAGTGGGGTAAGTGGTCCTGACCACTACCGCGTGCACAACATCCTTCTTCTTTACGGCACCGCCGGGGGAGGCGGACTTTACGGAGGCAACTATAACGTCGCCTATGCCGGCGCTCTTGCGGAAGGAGCCGCCCAGGCAGCGGATGCACATGATTTCCTTGGCGCCGCTGTTATCTGCTACTTTAAGCCTTGTCTGCGGTTGAATCATTTTTTGCTCCTTTCCGGCTTACTTGGCCTTTTCAACTATCTCGACCAGCCTCCAGCGCTTATCCTTGCTGAGGGGACGAGTCTCCATGATCTTAACGGTGTCGCCTATGCCGCACTCGTTATTCTCGTCATGGACCTTAAACTTGCGGGTACGGTTTACCATCTTGCCATAAAGGGGATGACGTACCTTGGTCTTAATCGCTACAACGATGGTCTTGTCCATCTTGTCGCTTACGACTTCGCCGATGCGGGTCTTGCGATAACCTCTTGATATCTGTTCCATTGGTTTAATCTCCTTTCACCCTTACTCGGCGGCCTTGAGCTCGCGCTCGCACAGCAGGGTCTTAACCCTGGCCACGTCCTTCTTGCACTCGCCTATGCGCTGGGGATTGCTGAGCTGGCCGGTGGCGAGCTGGAAGCGCAGATTGAACAGCTCTTCCTTAAGCTCCTTTTCCTTGGCGACAAGCTCTTCGGTAGAGAGCTTTCTCAGTTCATTAGCCTTCATTGCTTTCGCCTCCTGCAACAGTCTCTTTCTGTACGAACTTGCACTTGAGGGGCAGCTTGTGCATTGCAAGCCTGAGCGCCTCTTTGGCAGTCGCATCATCCACGCCGGCGATCTCGAACATAACTCTGCCGGGCTTGACAACCGCTACCCAATACTCGGGTGAACCTTTACCGGAACCCATTCGGGTTTCTGCCGGCTTTTCGGTAACGGGCTTGTCGGGGAATATCTTTATCCAAACTTTACCGCCGCGCTTGATGTAACGGGTCATCGCTACACGGGCGGCCTCTATCTGCTGGCTGGTAACCCAGGCGGGCTCGGTGGCCATCAAACCCCAATCGCCGTAGGTCACGGTGTTGCCGCGCAATGCCTTACCGGTCATACGACCGCGATGGACTCTCCTGCGCTTAACTCTCTTAGGCATCAACATGGTTATTTGCCCTCCTTACGCTTTCTTCACACGGTTGAGCACTTCGCCCTTGTAGATCCAAACCTTGACGCCGATGCGGCCGTACGCGGTATGGGCTTCTGCAAAGCCGTACTCGATGTCCGCACGGATGGTCTGAAGGGGAATTGAACCTTCGTGATAACCTTCGCTGCGGGCTATTTCCGCTCCGCCAAGACGACCGCCGCAAGCGATCTTGATGCCCTTGGCACCGGCCTTGGTGGCTCTCATCATGCTCTGCTTCATGGCACGACGGAAGGAGATACGCTTTTCAAGCTGAGCCGCGATGTTTTCCGCAACAAGCTGCGCGTTCGCGTCGGGGTTCTTTACCTCCATGATGTTCACGTTGACGGGCTTGCCGATCAGCGTGCTTACGTCTGCCTTTATGGCGTCTACGCCTACGCCGCCTTTGCCTATCAGCATGCCGGGACGGCCGGTGTAGATGCTAACGGTTACCTTGCCGGCAGCGCGCATGATCTCTATGCGGGCAATACCTGCGGCGTAGTGAACCGCCTTGATGTGGTCGCGGATCTTCTTATCCTCGATGAGGAAATCGGAGAATTCCTTCTTGGAAGCGTACCAGCGAGTGTTCCAATCTCTGATGACGCCTACGCGGAATCCGTTCGGATTAACTTTCTGTCCCATTGCTTCCTCCTTAGTTTGCCTTGTCCAGGATAACGGTTATGTGGCTGGTGCGCTTGCGGATCCTGCTCGCGCGGCCCTGGGCGCGGGGACGGAAACGCTTAAGGGTGGGTCCCTGATTTGCGAACACCTCGGCTACGAAGAGCTGATCCGCGCTCATGTCCAGATTGTTTTCCGCGTTGGCAACGGCGGAATTAAGGACCTTAAGCACCGGCTCGCTGGCAGCCTTGGGGGTGTAGGCCAGAATGGCCTTGGCTTCTGCCACAGACTTGCCCCTGATCAGGTCGATAACGACCTTGACCTTACGGGAGGAGATGCGGACATATTTGGCGATGGCGCGGGGACGCTTGTCGGCGTTGGCCTTGCGCGCTGCGCTCTTTTCTCTTGACCTAGTTGCCATGTGTTTCGCTCCTCCTTATTTCTGACCAGAGGTCTTCTCGGAACCCCTGTGTCCTCTGAAAGTACGGGTGGGCGCAAACTCGCCCAGCTTGTGACCGACCATTTCCTCGGTCACATACACGGGAACGTGCTTCCTGCCGTCATGAACGGCGATGGTGTGTCCCACCATCTCGGGGAATATCGTGGAAGCCCTGGACCATGTTTTAACCACGGTCTTCTTGCCGCTTTCGTTCATCGCGTGAATGCGAGCGAGCAAGCGTTCCTGAACAAAAGGCCCCTTCTTAACTGATCTGCTCATTGTTGACTCCTTTCGCCTCTTACTTGCCGTTCCTGCGGCGCACGATGAACTTATCGTTGACGTTCTTGGTCTTGCGGGTCTTATAACCAAGTGCGGGCTTGCCCCACGGAGTGACCGGGCCAGGACGACCGATAGGCGCCTTGCCCTCGCCGCCGCCGTGCGGATGGTCGCAGGGGTTCATGACGGAACCGCGTACGGTGGGCCTGAAGCCCTTATGGCGGGTACGACCGGCCTTACCAAGCTTGATGTTCTCGTGGTCCACGTTGCCAACCTGGCCGATGGTGGCCTTGGCGTTCATGGGGATCAGGCGAACCTCGCCGCTGGGCAGACGGACCTGCGCGTAAGCGCCTTCCTTAGCCATAAGCTGGGCGGCGTTGCCGGCGCTGCGGGCGATCTGAGCACCCTTGCCGGGCTTGATCTCGATGCAGTGGATCATGGTACCAACAGGTATCTGACGGATCTGCATCGCGTTGCCGACCTTGATGTCCGCGCCTTCGCCGGAAAGCAGGGTGTCGCCAACCTTCAGGCCAAGGGGAGCGATGATGTAGCGCTTTTCGCCGTCTGCATAGTTGAGCAGGGCAATGTTCGCGCTGCGGTTAGGATCGTATTCGATCGTGGCAACCGTGGCGGGTACGCCGTCCTTGTTGCGCTTGAAATCGACTATCCTGTACTTGCGCCTGGCGCCGCCGCCGCGATGGCGAACGGTTATACGGCCGTGATTATTGCGGCCGCCGCTGGAGCGAAGGTCTTCCAAAAGGGATTTTTCCGGCTTGGTGCAGGTGATCTCCTCAAAAGCGGAGACGGTCATGAAACGCTGGCCGGGAGTGGTGGGTTTGATCTTCCTTATAGCCATTGTGTGCCTCCTTACTGGGCAATGCTGTCGAAGAATTCAATACCCTTGGAATCCTTCTTCAGCTTCACATAGGCCTTCTTGACGGAAGGACGGCGGCCTTCGTGCAGGCCCTGCCTCTTCATCTTGCCCATGTGGTTAACGGTGTGTACGGAATCGACCTTTACGCCGAACACTGCTTCAACAGCCTGGCGAATCTCAGTCTTGTTGGCCTTCTTGTCAACCACGAAGGTGTAGGTCTTTTCCGCAAAGTGGTCGTAGCTCTTCTCGGTGAGTACGGGGCGGATGATTATATCATGGGGAGACTTCATTATGCGTACACCTCCTCTATCTTAGCAAGAGAATCCTTGGTGAGGATGAGAGTGTTGTACTTGAGAATCTCGTACACATTCAGAGTGCTGACCAGAGTGGTCTTGACGCCGGGGATGTTCCTGGCGGCGCGCTCTACTATCTCGTCCTTGTCGCTGAGCACTATGAGCGCCTTGGTGACGTTCATGGCGTTAAGCACCTTGACCATTTCCTTGGTCTTGGGGTTCTCTATATCCAGTGCATCGTAAACGATCAGCTCGCTGTCGTTTACCTTGCCGGTCAGCGCGCTCTTCATGGCAATGCGCTTAACCTTCTTGTTTACGCTCAGGCGATAGTCGCGCGGCTTGGGAGCGAACACTACGCCGCCGTGGGTGAATATAGGCGCGCGGTTGCTGCTGTGACGAGCGCGGCCGGTACCCTTCTGGCGGTAAATCTTGATGCCGCCGCCGCGTACTTCGGCGCGGGTCAGGGCGCTCTGCGTGCCCTGGCGCTGATTGGCCAGATAAGCCTTAACAACTTCGTGGACGGCGTACTGATTGATCTCAGCACCGAACACGTTCTCGCTCAGGGCGATCTCGCCGATGTTCTCGCCGGCGATATTGTGCAATGCTACGTTAGGCATTTTCTACTTCTCCTTTCCCTTACTTAACGGTTTCCCTAACCATTACCAGGGAACCCTTAGCGCCGGGGATCGCGCCCTTTATGAGCAGCAGATTCCTTTCGGCGTCTACTCTGGCGACCTCAAGGTTCTGAACCGTGATGCGCTCGGAGCCCATGTGGCCGGGGAGGCGCTTGGTCTTGAATACCTCGCCGGGGTAGGTGCAGGCACCCATTGAACCGGCTACGCGGTAGGAGTGAGAACCGTGGGTCTTGCGGCCGCGGGACTGATTCCAACGCTTGATGTTGCCCTCGAAGCCCTTGCCTTTGCTCTTGCCGGTGACGTCTACCTTGTCGCCGTTGGCGAACACGTCAGCCTTAATGACCTGACCGACTTCGTAAGCCGCGGTATCATCCAGCTTGAGTTCGCGCACATAGCGATGCGCGGCAACGCCGGCCTTCTTGAGGTGACCAAGTTCGGGCTTGGTGATGAGCTTTTCCCTTACGGGGCCAAAGGCTACCTGCACGGCATCATAGCCGTCTTTGCCGGTGGTCTTAATCTGAACCACGGGGCAGGGACCCGCAAGCACTACGGTGACGGGGATCATGGTTCCGTCTTCTCTGAACATCTGGGTCATGCCGACCTTGGTGCCCAAAATCGCTTTCTTCATTGTAAATCCACCTCCGTGCTTACAGCTTGATCTCGATATCTACACCCGCGGGGAGATCGAGCTTCATCAGCGCGTCCACCGTCTTGGCGGAGGGCTGCAGAATGTCGATCAGGCGCTTATGGGTGCGCATCTCAAACTGCTCTCTGCTGTCCTTATACTTGTGGGGAGAACGAAGGATGGTAACTATTTCCTTCTCCGTCGGCAGGGGTATGGGGCCGCTTACGTGGGCGCCCGTGCGCTTTGCCGTGTCCACGATCTTTTCCGCGCTCTGGTCGATCAGGTTGCACTCGTAGGCCTTGAGCTTAATGCGGATTTTCTGATTTGCCATATTATTTCTTCCTCCTTTTAGTATCGGGGCCGTACACGCAGCCGTGTGTTTCATCTCTAAAATACCTCGGCCGGGCACTTGCCCGCTGCCCGTATCGTGGGCACTCTGCGGAAATTACCCGGATGGCATACCGGCAACCTCCCGCTGAGTTTTTCACGTTATCGCCACACGAATAAACCGCGTTCATTCGCGCAACGGACATATTCTACCCTATATCAGGGGAAATATCAAGCTTTTTTTATAAAAAATCCAAACTTTTTTCGCAAACACGCATCCGGGTGTTTCCAGGGCCCTAAAAACGCGTTTTTTCTTGCTTTTTTGCCCAATTAAGGTATCATAATCATATAAACCCTGTCAACAACACAATACGGAAGGAGACTCACAAATGCTTAAAACCAACAAAGAAAAAGTAGTAAAAGGCTCCGTAGTGGGCAAGATAAGGCCCAATGTTTGCCGCGGCTGGCGCGTAGCGCAGGACGGCAAGCCGTTCCTTACCCCAGGTATAGGCGGCATCAATTATAATGTAAAGCTTGGTGACTGCGCGTTCGGTCTTGCGGGCGACCACATTGAGCCCGGGGTTTCGCTTTATCACGACAACAAGGATTTCAGCGAGTATTTGAACATTCTTTCCTGCATAGGCAACGAGGCAATAGTTATGAGCGGCGACGGCAAGGGCAAGCGCGGCTTCGTAACCGGCAAGCACGGCGGCGCGGAGGACGTTATGGTCTACTTTGAGGACGAAACGCTTGATCTGCTTTGCCCCGAGGACAAGGTTCTTATACGCGCGCACGGCCAGGGGCTTAAGCTTATTGATTATCCTGAAATAAGCGCAATGAACATAGACCCCGAGCTTTTTGAAAAGCTGGGCATAGAGGAAAACGGCGACGGCACCATCACCGTTCCGGTAGCCGCCGTTATACCGCCCTATCTTATGGGCTCCGGCATAGGCAGCAGCCTGACCTACCGCGGCGATTACGACATTATGACCCACGATCCGGCCAAGGTGAAGGAGCTTGGGCTTGATAAGCTCCGCTTCGGCGACCTTGTTCTGCTGCAGGATTGCGACAACGTGTACGGGCGCGGCTTCCTGACCGGTGCCACGGCAGTTGGCGTTATAATCCACTCCGATTGCCTGCTTGCCGGCCACGGCCCCGGAGTTACCGTTATACTGGCCTCTCAGAAGCCCCTTATAAAAGCAAAGGTAGTTGACGACGCAAACATAATAAACGGGCTGAAGTTCTGATTTCAGCGCAACAAAAAAGGCCGTCTCGCGACGGCCTTTTTGTTTACCTTGTTTTCTCTTTCTTTATTAATTAGTCCATTACCGGGCGCTCGTCGCCATAGAAGAACACGGCAACGGTGCCGGGACCGCTGTGCGAACCTATTATAGTGCCTATGTCGCAAAGGCGGATTTTGCCGCGAAGTTTGGGGAAGCGCTCCTCAATCGCGTCGATAAGCATCTGAGCATCCTCGGGGCACTTTGAATGGCAGACAAAGCAGCGCTGATCATAGTCCCTGCCGCCCTGAGCATGCTTTTCCATTTCATCAACCGTGGCCTGTACGGCTTTCTTTTTGCCGTGTACCTTGCTGTATGCCTTAATGGCGCCCTTGCTGTCCAGCCGCATAAGGGGGCATATACTCATGATGGTGGCAACCATTGCCGCAGCACCTGAAACACGGCCGGTGCGATGGAACTGCGTCATATCCGACGAGAAGAACTGGTGGTGCACCTTGTTGCGGTTCTGCATAACCCATTCAGCGGTTTCCTCAAGGGTTGCTCCCGCATCGCGCATATCCGCCGCGGTATCCACGATAAGGCCGTAGCCGGAGGACGAACAAAGCGTATCGATTACAACAAGCTTCTTATCCGGATATTTCTCGTTCAGTATCTTTGCGGCAAGCTCGGCATTGTGCACGGAGCCGGACTGGCCGGACGTGAAGCTGAGATGCAGCACGTCGCCCTTTTTAAGCTGCTCTTCAAAGAACTCCAGATATGTTTCAACATTGATCTGAGAAGTTTGAGGAAGCTTGCCATCCTTCAGGAAGTTATAAAACCTTGGCAGGGCCTCAGGGTCGCGCCCCATGTCGTCCACGTATTCTTTTCCGTCTACAACATAAGTGTAAAACAACACGGGAATGTCGCGCTGTTCCATATAGGAGTATGGCAAATCCACGGTGGAACAGCAGCTAAGAATGAATTTACGATCCATAGAATGTTCCTCCTTATAAGGAAAAAATGATTACATTCGCATTATACCACGCCTTAATTTTTAGTCAATAATTACCGTCTGCTTTGGTTCGCAGGTCTTTTTTTGTATATTCCGGTATTGCCTTTTTTAGAATGATGTGATATATTTGTGTTTGTTATAAATACAGGTGTATTTGAGCAAAATACAGGTGTATTTGAACAGCAGACACTCATTATTACATTATTAAATGTACTTCTTAAAAGGAGATTGAATATGAACATAGCGTTGCTTGGCTTCGGAACGGTAGGTCGCGGGTTTTACAGGCTGCTTAGTGAGCGGCCGCTTTCGCTCAGGCTTTGCGCCGTGCTTTCAAGAAGGCCGCTTGAGGGGCTTGACTGCCTTGTTACAAACGACTTTTACAAAATACTTAATGAAGCGGACGCGGACATAGTGGTTGAGGCAATGGGCGGCCTTGAGCCGGCACATGAATACATACGCGCCGCGCTTATGGCAAAGAAGCACGTTGTTACGGCGAACAAGCAGCTTATGTGCGCATATTATGACGAGCTTATCACTCTTGCGCGTGAAAACGGAGTTTGCATCCGCTGCACGGCGGCGGCAGGCGGCGGTATACCGTGGCTCAGCTCACTTTCACGTGCGGCAAGCGTTGATTCTATAGTATCCGTAAGCGGTATTATGAACGGCACTTCCAATTATATACTCGATGCCGTGCAGCGCCTTGGCGGGGATTACGCAAGCGCGCTTAAGGAGGCACAGCGGCTGGGCTATGCCGAGGCCGACCCCACGGCGGATGTATGCGGACTGGACACGAGGCGAAAGCTTGTGCTGAGCGCGAACATAGCGTTTGGCGTATCCGTAAGCGAATACTCCATCCCCTGCCAAAGCATAACCAATATAAATGAAGCGGACATACATTATTTTAAGGAAAACGGACTTGTGTGCCGCCTTATAGGGCACGCGGAGCGGCATTTCGGCACGATAAGCGCCGCGGTTGAGCCAATGCTTTTCCGAGTCGACGCGAACGAGGCGCGAATATATGAATGCGGAAACATAATGAGCCTTAACGCCGCGCATATAGGCAAGCAAAGCTTTATAGGCGCAGGAGCGGGCGGATACCCGACGGGCAGCAACGTGCTTGCGGACTGCAGAGCCATTGAGAGCGGGTGCGACACGTTCTATACCGATTCATTCACCGCGGACGAAATAGACAATTCCCGCGCGTACGCGAGATATTACATAAGGCTTGGCGACGAGGCACCATACATAAGCAAGCCCCTTTCGCTGGAGCAGGCGCACAGCCTTTGCTCGGATGACGGGTTCAATGGCTTTATGGCCGCGATAGCCGAATAATATTTGATTTTAATTTTTAGGAGATAAACAACAAATGCTTAAGGTAGCTAAGTTCGGCGGCTCTTCCATGGCCGATGCCGCGCAGATACGCAAGGTTTGCGGCATTGTAAGGGCAGACGAGGCAAGAAGGATAATTGTGGTTTCCGCCGCGGGCAAGCGAAACTCCAAGGACCACAAGATAACAGACCTGCTTTATCTTTGCCATGCGCATATAAAATACGGCGTATCGTGCAAAGAGATATTCGACCAGATCAGGCAGCGCTATATTGACATTCGCGACGAGCTTTCCCTTTCAACCCCGCTTGAAGCGGAATTTGACGCGCTGTGGGAGAAAATGCAGAATGGAATTGATGAGGATGAGCTTGTAAGCCGCGGCGAATACTTTTCGGCAAGGATACTTGCGGATGCGCTTGGGTATGATTTTATAGACGCGAAGCTTTGGCTTACGTTTGCAATAGACGGCAGCATAGACGAGGAAGCTTCCTACGCGGCGCTTAAGCGCATAGCAACCGACAGGCGCGCGGTTATACCCGGCTTTTACGGCGTTGCTCCCGGCGGGCGGATACTTACCCTTTCAAGGGGCGGAAGCGACATTACGGGCGCGCTGGCCGCGGCGGCACTTGATGCGGACGTTTACGAAAACTGGACGGATGTTTCCGGCATACTTATGGCGGATCCGCGCATAGTGGATAATCCGGAGCACATAGACAAGCTTACATACAGCGAACTGCGAGAGCTTAGCTATGTAGGCGCGCAGGTGCTGCATGAGCATGCTGTTTTCCCCATAAAGGAGAAAAACATTCCGCTGAACATTCGCAATACGAATGAACCCGACCACCCGGGCACCATGATAATGCGCACGATTGACGACAGCCAGGACAACGGCCACCGCTTTATAACCGGCATTGCCGGCAGGAAGGGATACACGGTTATTACCCTATCCAAAACCGGCATGTCCTCAACGCCCGGCGTACTGAGGCAAATACTCGAAGTATTTGAGAAGGCGAACATAAACATAGAATACATTCCCTCGGGTATTGACAGCCTGTCTTTTGTTGTATCCGGCGCAAGCGTTGAAAACTGCCTTTACACGCTGCTTGGCGAGCTTGAAAAGAGCATAAAGCCCGATAATATAAAGACCGAAACCGGCATAGCCGTGGTAGCCGCGGTAGGCCGCAGGATGGCGTTCCGCCCCGGCATATCGGGCAAGATATTCGCGGCGCTCGGCGAAAACGGGGTTAACATACGCATGATAACTCAGGGGCCGGAGGAACTGAACATAATTGTAGGCGTTGACGAAAAGGACTTTGAGCAGGCGATACGCGCGCTGTATAACGGCTTTGCCACAATATCATAAGGAGGACAAACAACATGAAGCAATATAAAATAGGCATTCTTGGCGCAACGGGCGCCGTTGGCCGCGAAATGATGAAGGTGCTTGAGGAACGCAAATTCCCCATAAGCGAGCTTAGGCTGCTTGCCGGAAGCTCCGCCGGCAAAAAGCTGAGCTTTGCTGGAAAAGAGATTACCGTTATGCAGGCAAGCGACAGCGCGTTTGAGGGGCTTGATATAGTATTGGGCGCCGCCGAAAACGACATTGCCAAGCGCTTTGCCCCCGCCATAGTAAAGGCCGGAGCGGTATTCGTGGACAATTCAAGCGCGTTCCGCCTTGATAAGGACGTGCCGCTGGTGGTAAGCGAAATAAACCCCGAGGACGTGGCGAAGCACAAGGGCATAATAGCTAACCCGAACTGCACAACGATTATTTCGCTTGTTGCGCTGAACGCGCTGAACAAGGAAAGCCAAATTGAAAGCATTATCGCCTCATCCTACCAGGCGGTGAGCGGCGCGGGCGCGCAGGGCATAAGCGAGCTTAGCGATGAAACGGCCGCGATAGCCGAAGGGCGCGAGATTAAGCCGCACGTTTTCCCCTATCAGATCGCTTACAACGTTATACCGCAGATAGGTTCGGAAGCGTTTATGGGATACACAAGCGAGGAAATGAAGCTGCAGAACGAGGGCAGAAAGATACTGCACAGCCCGGAGCTTAAGGTAAGCTGCACATGCGTACGCGTGCCTGTATTCCGCAGCCACAGCGTTTCCCTGCTTATTCGCACGCGCGATAAGATATCCGTTGAGCGCGCGAAGGAGATTATAGCGTCCGCCGCGGGCTGCCGCCTGAGGGACGACATAGCAAACGGCGTATACCCCATGCCGCTTGATACATCCGACCAGGATTTGGTATTTGTCGGCCGCATACGCGAGGACCTTACGAACGA
>CAZRHS010000025.1:0-22956 GCA_964600045.1 uncultured Clostridium sp. | reverse complement strand
AAAAAACGGCACAGCCGTTAAGCCGTGCCGTTCAAGCTTGTTCTTTTAGGTGTTTGTTACTCTTTGTCCTGCAGATCTTCCGCCGCGGGAATAACGGTTTCGTTGCAGTTGGGGCAAATCAGGGCGCCATCCTCGGTGAGCATGTCCTCGTCAAAATAGATGGTCTCGCCGCAGTGGGGGCACTCTACCTCAACAAAGTCATCGTCGCAGAAATCGCACTTGTCGTCGCAATTCTCGCAATCGTAGTCGCAGCAGTCCTCATCGTCGTCGCACTCGTCGCACTCGCAGCAGTCGCACAGAGCGTCAAGGCACTCGTCTATGTCGCTCAGCTCGTCGCAAATGTCGTCTATGCACTCGTCCATGTCTATAATGGCTTCTTCGTTCTCGTCAACGGTGTCCGCCATCTCGTCCAGAGTCTCAACTATCAGCTTGAAAAGCTTGCCATACTTGTCGTCGCTAAGATCCATGCCGTCTACTACGCCGCGCAGATATGCGACCTTTTCCTTATTGTAACCCATAGTGACCTCCTTATGTTTCTTTTATAATACCTGAAGCTTAGACGCGCTCCATGTATTCGCCGGTACGGGTATCAACCCTTATGCGCTCGCCTTCGTTTACGAACAGGGGAACGTTGATCTTGTAGCCGGTCTCAAGCACTGCGGGCTTGGTGGTGCCGGTAGCGGTGTCGCCCTTGAAGCCGGGTTCGGTATGGGTAACGGTAAGCTCAACAAAGTTGGGAGCCTCAACGGAGAAAGCGTTGCCCTTGTAGAAGCGAACGGTAACGTTCATGTTCTCAACTATAAAGTTGATAGCGTCCTCAACCTGGTCGTGGTTCATGGGGAGCTGCTCAAAAGTTTCGGTGTCCATGAAGTAGTAAAGCTCGCCATCGTTGTAAAGATACTGCATCTCCTTGGTCTCAATGTGAGCGCGGGGATACTTGTCCGTGGGGCTGAAGGTACGCTCCAGCACCGCGCCGGTCATAACGTTCTTGAGCCTCGTACGGACGAAAGCTGCGCCTTTACCGGGCTTGACGTGCTGGAAATCGGCAATGGACCAAACCTGTCCATCGATCTCCACAGTAACGCCCTTCCTGAAATCGCCAGCCATCAGCATAATAAAGTTACCTCCAAATAAGATGTTCTTCGTAGTGTATGTTCTTACATCGTCCGACACAAGGCCGGTAGATAAAAAATACCTGCATAATATAATAACATAACAATGGCCTGTTCACAAGCTTTTTGAAGCAAAGACAGGCCAAAATAGTAAATTATTTTGTCAATCTCAGGCTTTCTGGGCCTTCTTGCGCCCGCTGTGGGCAAGCTCGGGCGAAATTTCGCCGGCCTTCACAAGGGCAATTTTGGTTATAACGGGGCCCACAAGCTCGTAAATAAGCGTTGCGCAGAGGACCACGGTGGTTATGCGCTCGCTGTACATGGGCAGCTTAGCCGCGCAAACCTGCGCCATACCTATGGCAACACCCGCCTGCGGCAGAAGAGCGAAGCCAAGATATTTCTTTATCTTTTCATCCGCGTGCACAATGCTTGAGCCTACGTACGTGCCAAGGTACTTGCCAACGGAGCGCGCTATAAGGTACGCAACGCCCAGCAGACCAACCGTGGGTATCGCGGCCAGATCAAGCTCCGCACCGGATATAACGAAGAAAAGCATGAACAGGGGCGGGGTCCAGCGGTCGCAGCCTTCCATAATGCTGTCCGCGTCGTTCCTCAGGTTGCAGACAATCGCGCCGATTGACATGCAGAGAAGCAGCGAGGAAAGATCCCAAATATCCGCAAGGGCGGTGCCGAGCAGCACGGCCGCTATGGATACGCAAAGGAAGTTATCCTTTGAATGGAAGAAACGGAGCACTATGCTTGCCACAAGGCCTATCGCGCCGCCGACTATAAGGGAGAGCGCAATCTCCTTAAGCGGCTGAATAACCATGGTGTAAAAGCTCATGTCGCCGCCGCCGGACATTCCCTGCGCAAGGGCAAGGGATATGGCGAACACCACAAGGCCTACCGCGTCGTCCATTGCAACAACCGGCAGCAGCGTGCGGGTAACGGGGCCGTTTGCCTTATACTGGCGAACAACCATAAGCGTTGCCGCGGGGGCGGTAGCGGCGGCTATTGCGCCAAGCGTAAGCGCGAGCGGCACATCAAAGCCAAGCACGCACAGCGTTATGTCCACA
This sequence comes from uncultured Clostridium sp., assembly GCA_964600045.1. Classification (GTDB taxonomy): domain Bacteria; phylum Bacillota; class Clostridia; order Christensenellales; family CAG-138; genus Phil1. The sequence goes on along the minus strand of CAZRHS010000025.1, from coordinate 20,768 downwards.
AGACCAACGGCGGTAAGCGCCTGGAACATGGTTATGATTATGCTCTTGCCGCCAATGGCTTTAATATTGTTTATGTTGAACTCGCCGCCGATTGAATAGGCTATAAAGCCCAGCGCCAGCGTTACAAGCACGTTCAGCGCCTCTGTTCCCTCGGTGGGGATTATGTTCAGCACGCTCGGCCCTATCAAAAGGCCCGCAACAAGATAGCCCGTAACATTAGGCAGCGAAACCAGCTTCGCTAACCTATTGAACAGGAGTCCGGCCGCCATCGCGGCCGCAATGTATAATATTGTAATGCTCATATCAGATTTTCTTTGAAACCCCCTCAACGTTCATGACGGGTATCTCAAACATAATGCCCGTGTTCGGCTTGTCCAGCTTGCCGGCGTGCTCGTGAATAATCTGCTTCACAAGCGCCAGGCGTTCTTCGCTCTTAGGTATTATCATAAGCAGCTTTGCCGTTTCCTGCCCGGGGTTTATAAAGCTTCTCAGCGAGCCGAAAATGGGCGGCGGATCAATACTTGATTCGTTTATGGCCTTCAGCATGCCCTCGCAGTCTATAACCGTTGCGCCGCTGATGTCGCGCGCGAGCAAATCGGACAGAATGGGGTTGATGCACTCGGTCTGCTTAGTAATGAAAACCAACATCTGCATGGTTATGCCTTCCTTTCTTTTGTGTGCAAAATATATAAAGCGCAGACAATGCTTAATTGCCAAACGCGCTTTTACCGCATCGAAAGATACTCCTCTTTTTTTGCTTTGTCAAGCATTGATATTTTCTAGGCAATGCGGGGATTTATACGCTTATTTTAAGCTCGTTTATTTTGTCCCTTAATGACTGCATATCGTGCCAAGCGTCGCGCTTTTTGCTCTCGTCGCGCAGCAGTGCCGCGGGGTGGAACGTGGGCAGCATCCATATACCTTTCTTTATGCGCCACATTCCTCTGTCACGTGTTATGTGTATGTCCCTGTCCATTGCGTACACGGCGGCGGTTTTGCCCAGGCAAACTATTATCTTCGGCTGCACCAGCGCTACCTGCGCCCTAAGGTAGGGCAGGCACGCCATGGCCTCGTCGTCAAGCGGGGTGCGGTTCTGCGGCGGGCGGCATTTTACAATATTGGCTATATATACCTTTGTGCGGTCAAGGCCTATCGCCGCAAGCATCTTGTCAAGTAGCTGCCCTGCGGCCCCAACGAAGGGATAGCCCTGTATGTCCTCGTCCCGCCCGGGCCCCTCACCTATAAGCATTATGTCGGCCGTTGGGTTGCCGGCGCCTATAACAACGTTCTTGCGCCCCTTGCAAAGGCCGCAGTCCGTGCAGTTTTCAAGCTTTTCATAAAGCGTTGCCCAGTCGTAGTGCGCCATTTATTTTTCCTCGGCTATCCGCATGTTTATAAAGTCAACTACGTCCTTCCAAACCTCTTCCTTGCCGGTTTCGTTCAGTATTTCGTGCCTCATCTCCGGATAGAGCTTAAGTATAACGTCGTGCCCGCTTTCAAGCAGCTTTGCCGCAACCTCCTTTGGCCCCTTGCCCATGCTGCCAACGGGGTCCTTGTCGCCCGCAATGACCATTATGGGCTTATTTGGCACCTTTGCCGCCCAGCCGGGCTGCGAAACCTCGTCAAGTCCCGTGAAAAGATCGCGGAACGCGCAGGCCGTGAACGTAAAGCCGCAGAGCGGATCGGCAACGTATTTGTCAACATTTTCCTTGTTCTTGCTCAGCCAGTCGAATGCGGTTCTGCCCTCAAAGGGCTTGTTGTACGCGCCGAAGGCAAGCGAATCAAGCAGCTTGTTCGGCGTTTTGCCGCCGGTTCGCTTTATTTCCTCCTTGGCCACAAGCTTGGCTATGGGCATGGCCGGGTTGCGCCCCGCCGTGCCGCAGAATATGAATGCGTCTATATCCTCGCCATGCCTTGCGGCGTATGAGCGGGCAAGGAAGGAGCCCATGCTGTGCCCGAGAAGTATGCAGGGTATTGAGGGATAAGCCTGTTTTATAACGTTGTGAACATTAAGCGCGTCTTCAATCAGCCTGTCCCAGCCGTTTTCAGGCCCGAAATAGCCCCTGATACCGTTTTCACTTATGCTCTTGCCGTGCGAAACCATGTCCGCCGCGGCGAACGCGATGCCGTTTTCGGCAAGAAATCCTGCAAAATCATTGTACCTGTCCACGTACTCCGCCATGCCGTGCATAACGGTGAGCACGGCGCGGGGCGGCTGATGCTCGGGCTCGCGAAAAAGTATATTTATGTTGCAAAGACCGGTTGATGAACGTAAGGGCTGATCCATTTGAATTTCCTCCGTGCTTTTTATGCGATTTCAGCTAATTATAACATTATATCGGCAATATTGCATTAACATTAGAAAAACTTATTGCATTATCACGGATAGGTGGGTATAATCAAATGCAATACTTTCAAAAAACGGAGGAGCACCCATGCCTACCGATCTTGATCTATACAGCATTTTCTGCACCGTGGCGCGCTGCGGAAGCCTTTCGCACGCGGCAAGGGAGCTTTATGTAAGCCAGCCCGCCATAAGCCAGTCCATGCACAGGCTTGAGTATACCCTGGGCTGCACGCTTTTCACCCGCACCAGCCGCGGCATTTCGCTTACAAGCGAGGGCCGTATGCTCTATAGCTATGCCGATAAGGCCGTAAGCCTCATCGCGGCGGCGGAGGATAAGCTTAACCGCATGCGTACTTTGCAGTCCGGCGGCCTTATGATTGGTGCGAGCGATACCCTGTGCCAGTATTTCCTGCTGCCCTATCTTGAAAAGTTCCATTCGGAATATCCGGATATTCAGCTGCAGGTTACCAACCGCACCACGCCGGATACCGTTGAGCTTCTTAAGGTAGGCAAGGTTGATATTGCGCTTGTAAATCTGCCGGTTATAGACAGCGCCCTTTCCGTAAAGGAAGTGCTTAAGGTGCATGATGTGTTTGTAGCCTCCTCCCGCTTTGAGCATCTGAAAAACAGGCAGGTCACGCTTGAGGAGCTTTCAAGGGAGCCGCTCGTGCTGCTTGAAAAGGCCTCCAATTCCCGCAAATATCTTGATGATTTCGCGGCGGTCTGCGGCGTAACGCTAAGGCCCGAAATTGAGCTTGGCGCGCACAGCCTGCTTGTTGAGTTCGCTAAAATCGGCCTGGGCGTTGCCTGCGTAACGTATGAGTTCGCGGCCGAGGCGATAGACAGCGGTGAGCTTTTCGAGGTAAAGCTTAAAACGCCCATGCCCAGCAGGAATATAGGCCTTATATCCCTTGAGGGTGTGCCGCTTTCACCCGCGGCGGAAAGGTTTATACAGATAGTGCTTAACGATGAGCCGGAAGCGGAGCAAAAATAAATATTAAAATGAATAAGACCCGCGGTCAGATGACTGCGGGCCTTTTGCTACTTTGGCTTGTTATGCCTTATACGGCTTTATGCCGGCAAGATCGCGGGAAATTTCGCGTATGGCGATTTCCGCTGTGGGCACGTCGGTATTATAGCTTGCGAACGCCACAACGAAGGGCTTCTCGGCGTATACTATGCCAACGTCGTTTGTAAGGTTGTCGTCCTCGCCGGTCTTGTGCGCAACCGCAACCTCGTCCCTCAGATAGCCGGGGATCTTGTGGTTAATCTGCTGCTCAAGAAGCAGCTTTTCGATTGCCTCACTAACTTCTTTTGAAACGAACGTATGGCGGTACACCTGCTCCAGCAGCATGCCCATTTCGGCGGGCACAATGTAGTTGCATTTGCCCTGCGCGCTCGCTTCGCTGTCGAACAGCAGCCGCTCTATATGCGTTTTCTCAAGGCCAATCTTTTTGAATTCCGCGTTGAGGTTGTCTATACCCAGGCGGCTTATAAGCATATTGGTCGCGGTGTTGTCCGAAAGCGTAATCATCAGCCCGCAAAGGGTCTGAATGTCCACAACCGGCTCATCGGTAAAGAAGTACAGCGCTCCGCACGGCGGCATTTTGTCCGCGTGGTGGCAGGTAAGCTTTTCGCCAAGGCTCAGCTTGCCCTCGTGCGCCAGCTTCATAATAACCATGTATACCGGCAGCTTTATTACGCTTGCCGCTTCAAACTGCTCGTTTTCATTGTAGCCGAGCGTTTCCCCGGTGGTAAGGTCTTTATAGTAAAAACCCACGTTGCCGGGAACGGCCTTAAGCTTTGAAAGAATAGCTTCGCTGTTCATAATAACACTCTCCGTATTATAGATTAGTTATCAATCTTATCGGTATCGTATTCCATGCCGCCGTTGAGCTTACGGAAGATGTAATAGAACGGTATGCACAGAGCGATTATGATAAGGCCCTTAAGGGAGGTGATGGGATCCTCAACAAAGTTGTTCACCAGCAGCACAACGAAGAGCAGGCAGGTGATTACGATAACGGGGATACCGCCCCATACCTTGTAAGGACGCTCCATATCGGGGTACTTCTTGCGGAATATAAGCACGGCGATTACGGCCATCAGGTTCAGCAGAGCGCTTACGGAGACCAGCCAGTCGGTAAGCTGCTGCAGGCTGTTGAACAGAACAAGGATTATGGACATAGCGGAGGAGGCGAGAATTGCGTACGCGGGAACGCCGTATTCGTTAACCTCACCGCACTTCTTGAAGAAGAAGCCGCCGCGAGCCATTGCGTAGTAAGTACGGGGGAATACCAGGCAGTCGCCGTTAACGGTACCAACGATACCAACGGCCATGCCGATAAGAACTATCCACTTGCCGAAGCCGCCCATTACGCGGTAAGCGGCCTCTTTACCAAGGTAAAGGTTGCCGTCGGCAATCATGGTGTTTACGTCAGCCTGCGGGATTATACGATAGATAGCCAGGTTGAACAGGGTGTATACAAGCATTATGCCGCCCATGGAAATGATGATGGCCAGGGGCAGGTCACGCTTGGGGCGCTTCATCTCGCCGGCAACGGTGTTCAGGTTTGTCCAGCCTTCATAGGCCCAAAGGGACGCGAACGTGGCGTAGCCAACAACCTTTATTATGTTGAATACGGTGGGCTGGGTCTCCTCGGTGAACGCGGTGCCAAGGGACAGATCCGGGCTTACCTGGCCCGCGAAAACGCCAAGCACTATAACGAGCACAAGGGGAACAAGGCGCAGAACCATGCTAATGTTCTGTATTGCCGCGGCGGTCTTTATGCCGCGCAGGTTGATGATGGTGAATAAAACTATAAGTCCGATTGCTATTGCTTTGGTGACGGGTTCAGAGAAAGAGAACTCCTCAGAGAAGGGGGTGACTGCGGCCAGGGCAAGGGATGCTATGGATCCGGAAGCCGTAAGCAGGAAGCCGGAGAATCCGTTTACGAAGCCCGCCAGGGGATGATACGCTTTGGCAAGATAGGTGGTCATGCCGCCGGTAACAGGCATCTCCGCGCCAAGCTCAGCAAAGCAAAGGCCGCCGAGAATGCTCACTATGCCGCCGACTATCCAGCACACGAGCGCCATACCCATGGACATGTTTACGCGCTCAAGCACGTAGCTGCCCAGGTAGTAGATACCAGAGCCTATGGTCATGCCGGCCACAAGGCTGATGCCGGAAAATACACCAAGTTCTTTCTTTAGGTGCTTTCCACTGTTGCTTTCCATAAGAAAACCTCCTGAAAAAATTTTGGATAAAAACAAAACTAGTTTGTTTTTATCCAATAATATTGTATATTTATATAATACTACCGTGTTAAAATTCCGTCAATAAAATTTTCTCAAAAAGTTTATTTTTAATTCACAACAATATACTGGACATGAAATCCAAACCATGTATATAATGGATCGGATAAGCAAATCCCAATGTATATTTTGAAAGGCAGGCGCCCGAAAAAGTGAAGAGTCTTGGTGAAATGCAGGGTTTGGAGCAGCTGCTGCTGTCCAGATTGAGCAAAAGCGACATAAGAACATGGATGCAAAATTATGCAAGGCCATATAAGGAACTTATGGCCTTTTACCGCTGCGCCATGATGGAGGTTGCAACCAAATTCAGCGTGCTTGATGAGGAGCTTTCGCTTGAATACGACCGCAACCCCATAGAGAGCGTTAAAACAAGGCTTAAATCGCTGGACAGCATTGTTGAAAAAGCAACGCGCAAGGGCATAGGCCTTTCGATAGACAGCATAGAGAAAAACATAAACGATATTGCCGGCGTGCGCGTAATATGCTCATACCCGAGCGATATTTATATGCTTTCCGAATCCTTTTCAAAGCAGGACGATATACGGGTTATAGAGTGCAAGGACTATATTAAAAATCCCAAGCCCAACGGATACAGAAGCCTGCATCTTATTGTCGAAACGCCTATTTTCCTGCATGATAAAAAGCGCATGATGAAGGTGGAGGTTCAGTTCCGCACAATATCAATGGACTGGTGGGCCAGCTTGGAGCACAAAATAAATTATAAAAAGGATGTGCCGGACGATATAAGGGCGGAAATAACAAAGGAGCTGCTTGAATGCGCAACCCTCGGCGCCAGCCTTGATAACCGCATGGAGGGCATACAGAAGCGCGTTGAGAAGGAAACGGAGTAACGCTTTATTTATTGAATAAGCACCCTAAGGGTGCTATATTTATATTCAGACTATCATATTTGAAACGGTGACAATGATTATGAAACGCTGCTGCGGTGTGTTAATGCCCGTGTTTTCTCTTCCCTCGCCCTACGGAATAGGCACGTTTGGGCGGGAGGCGTATAAATTCGCCGATTTTTTGAAGGCTTCCGGCTTCGGCGCGTGGCAAATGCTGCCCCTTGGCCCTACAAGCTACGGCGATTCGCCTTACCAAAGCTTTTCCTCCTGCGCCGGGAATCCTTATTTTATAGACCTTGATACGCTTATTGATGATGGTCTGCTTGAAAAAAGCGAGGTTGAGCGCATAGACTGGGGTACTGACAAAACGCGCGTTGATTACGAAAAAATATACCTTAACCGCATGAACGTGCTTGCCCTTGCAAAAGCGCGCGGCTATGAGCGGGATAAAACCGAAATAGAAGAATTTATCGATAAAAACAAAGCCTGGGTTTATGAATACGCTCTTTTCATGGCCCTGAAGAAGCACTTTGGCATGAAGGCGTGGACACGGTGGCCGGACGAGGGCATAAGGCGGCACGAAACGGCGGCCACAGAAAAATACTCCCGCGAGCTTAAAGATGATATTGAATTGTATATATATGTACAGTACCTTTTCTTTAAGCAGTGGAACGCCCTTAAAAGCTATATAAATAACCTTGGCATAAGCATAATTGGCGATGTGCCCATATATGTGGCAATGGATTCGGTTGAGGTCTGGTCGCGGCGGGATATGTTTGCACTTGATGAAAACCTTTCGCCAAAGGAGGTTGCCGGGGTTCCGCCCGATTATTTCAGCGAGGACGGGCAGCTTTGGGGCAACCCGCTCTATAATTGGCAGCGCATGGAAGAAACCGGCTTTGATTGGTGGATAAACAGGCTTAATGCCGCGGCAAAGCTTTTTGATATAATAAGAATAGATCATTTCCGCGGAATAGAAAGCTATTACGCCGTGCCCTTCGGCGAAAGCACAGCGCGAAACGGCCGCTGGGTAAAGGGGCCGGGCATGGCATTTGTAAACGCAGTAAAGAAAAACGTTAAGGCGGAGTTTATAGCGGAGGATTTGGGCTGCATCACGGACGAGGTTCGCTCCCTTCTTAAAAACTCCGGCTTCCCGGGCATGCGGGTGCTGCAGTTCGCGTTCGATGGCTTAGCGCCCGGCGATTATCAGCCCCACGCGTACATAGAAAACTGCGTGTGCTATACCGGCACGCACGACAATAGCCCTACCCCTCTTTGGGTAAAGGAAGCGGACGAAAAGGTGCTTGAATACGCTAAAAAATATCTTGGCGTTAATGATAATTCTTCTCTTACCGCCGCCATGCTGCGCGCCGGAATGGCATCGGTTGCAAGGCTTTTTGTGGCCGAGCTTCAGGATTATCTTAATATTGCCGACGGCGGCAGAATAAACACCCCCGGCACAAGCGAGGGGAACTGGCGCTGGCGGCTTGATGGCGACACGGACATTATGTCCTTGTCAAAATCCCTTTATGAACAGGCTAAGCTTTACGCAAGAATATAATTAAAAAGGAGAGCAAATTATGAACGGCTTTGTTTACGACATTCCAACCCGCGTTTACTTTGGGCAGGATAAGCTTTGCTGCCTTGGTGAGGAGCTTAAAAAGCACGGCAGCAGGGTGCTTTTGGTGTATGGCGGCGGCTCGATTAAAAAGAGCGGCCTTTATGATAAGGTAATCGCTGAGATTAAAGGCGCGGGGCTTTATTTTGCCGAGCTTTCAGGCGTTGAGCCGAATCCCAAAATAAATTCGGTAAGGCGCGGAGCGGAGCTTTGCAAAAAGGAAAATATAGATGTTGTTCTTGCCGTTGGCGGCGGCAGTACCATAGACGCGGCCAAGTTTATAGCGGCAGGCGCATTGGTTGATTTTGACCCCTGGGAATTCATTAAAAACCGCGTGCCCATAGAAAAGGCCCTGCCAATCGTAACCGTGCTTACAATAGCCGCCACGGGATCTGAAATGGACAACTGCGGCGTTATAAGCAACCCCGAGACAAACGACAAAATAGGCCGCGGGGATTATAAGCTTATACCAAAGGCCTCATTCCTTGATCCGAGCGTAACCTATTCCGTAAGCGCGTACCAAACGGCGTGCGGCGCGGCGGACATAATAAGCCATATCTGCGAGGTATACTTTAATACCGAAAAGGATTTATATATGCTTGATGGGTTTATGGAGGTGCTTTTCAAAACAATTATAAAATACGCTCCCATAGCCATAGCTAAGCCCGATGATTATGAGGCCAGGGCAAATATAATGTGGGCAAGCTCGTGGGCGATAAACGGCTTCCTTGATGGCGGAAGAACCCTTGCCTGGAGCTGTCATCCCATGGAGCATCAGCTTTCCGCGTATTATGATATTACCCACGGCCTTGGCCTTGCCATACTTACCCCGCGCTGGATGCGCCATTGCATGAATGAGCAGACCACGCCGCGCCTTGCAAGGTTCGCGCGCGCCGTATTTTCGGTTGATAACGCCTTAAGCGATGCCGAGGCGGCCGAAGCGGGCATAGAAAAGCTGAGCGATTTCCTTTTCAAAACGCTTGGCCTTAAGAGCACCCTTACAAGCATAGGCATAGACAGCACGCATTTTGAGGAAATGGCGGAAAAGGCCTGCGGCGCAAGCGGCGTTATAGAGGGCTTTGTGCCGCTTAAAAAGCAGGACGTGCTGGATATATACACAATGAGCCTGTAAGGACTAAATATTCAATATAAAATGATTTCCGTCAAACCGCAGCAGCCCCTCATCGCGCATCTTTCCAAGCTCCGTTGAAAGGCCGCTGCGGTCAACCGCAAGATAATCCGCAAGCTGCTGGCGGGAGAACGGAATAGTGAATTCGTAGGAACCGCATTTTTGCGCCTGCGCCGAAAAATAAGACATAAGCTTTGCCCTTGTTGTACGCTGACCCATATGGGTCAGTTTTTCGTTAAACATAAGGCTTTTTTCGGCAAGCTCACCCAAAAGGTTTTTGATTATTCTGCTGTGGTGGGAGCAGGCGGAGGGGCATACCGTAAGTATGCGCTGCACATTTAAGAACATAACCGTAACCGGCGTTTGCGCAACAACGCTCACGTTAAGCACGGCCCCCGGAGCGCAGGCGAAAGCCGCCGCGAATGTTTGCCCCGGCTCGGCCTTGGATAATATGTTTCGGTTGCCCCAAATATCTTCTTGTATAACCAGCACGCTGCCCGAGAGCACAAAACCTATCGCGTCCGTGGTTTCACCGGCGTTCATAAGGTATGCCCCCTTTGGGTAGCTTTCCTCCTTTGCCGCAAGGCAGCTCAGCATGGCTGTCAATTCTTCTTCGCTTACGCCGGCAAACAGGCGGGATGAGCATATCAATTTCAAAAATTCTTTCATAAAATCCTCTTTTGTTGAATATTCAACAGACTTGATGCAGCAATTGTACTAAAATAGAGCCATAAAATCAAGGAGGCGTTTTAATTATGAAAAGACGGATAATAGAAATAAATCAGGAAAAGTGCAACGGATGCGGTGCCTGCGCCGCCGCGTGCCACGAGGGCGCGATAGGAATGGTAGACGGCAAGGCCAAGCTTATGCGCGATGATTATTGCGATGGCCTTGGGGACTGCCTGCCCGCCTGCCCAACCGGAGCAATAAAGTTTATTGAGCGCGAAGCCGCGGCTTATGATGAAAAGGCTGTTATGGCCAGCAAGCAGGAAAAGATGCGCAAAGAGGGCATGAAGCTGCCCGGCGGCTGCCCCGGCATGAGGTCAAAGATTATCGAGCATAAGGAAGCCGCTTGTGCCGAAACTGTAAGCACCGAGCAGGTGAGCAGGCTTTCCCAGTGGCCTGTGCAGATAAAGCTTGTGCCCGTGACCGCGCCTTACTTTGACGGCGCGAAGCTTCTTATAGCGGCGGACTGCACGGCGTATGCATACGCTTCTTTCCACGAAAAATTCATAAAGGGCCATATCACCCTTGTGGGCTGCCCCAAGCTTGACAACGTGGATTATTCCGAAAAGCTTACCGAGATAATAAGCCGGAACAACATTAAGAGCGTAACCGTTGTGCGCATGGAAGTTCCCTGCTGCGGCGGGCTTGAGAACGCCGCCAAAACCGCGCTTAAGAACAGCGGAAAGTTCATTCCCTGGCAGGTTGTAACAATCTCTACCGACGGAAGAATACTTGACTGATATATAAAACAAGGAGGTCAACAATGGAAAACAAAATGTTTTGCTTTCAGTGCGAGCAAACCGCAGCATGCACCGGCTGCACCGGAAAAGCGGGCGTTTGCGGCAAAACGGCCGATGTGGCCAAGCTGCAGGACGAACTGACCGGCGCTTTGGTAGGCTTGGCCCGCGCGGCCGATAATTCACCCGACGCTAACGACAATACATGGCGCCTGATGATAGAGGGCCTGTTTACCGCCGTTACAAACGTGAATTTTAACGAAAAAACGCTCCGTGAGCTTATCGAAAAGGTGCATGGCGAAAAAACGCGCCTTGCTCCGGATTGCTCCGTTTGCTCATCTCCCTGCGGAAGAACCGGTGATTACGATATGAACAATCTCTGGAACGCGCAGGAGGATATACGCAGCCTTAAATCCCTTATTCTTTTCGGCATTCGCGGCATGGCGGCCTATGCGCATCACGCCATGGTGCTTGGCTATACTGATGACGAGCTGAACCGCTTCTTCAAAAAGGCGCTCTTTGTGCTGGGCGAGGATTGGGGCATGGATGAGCTTCTGCCCGTTGTTATGGAAGTGGGCGAAAAGAACCTTAAGTGCATGGAGCTTCTTGACAGGGCGAATACCGAAACCTACGGCACGCCCACGCCCGTTACCGTTCCGCTGAGCGTTGAAAAAGGCCCGTTCATAGTCATATCGGGCCACGACCTTCATGACCTTAAGCTGCTGCTTGAGCAGACAGAGGGCAAGGGCATAAATATATATACCCATGGCGAAATGCTTCCCGCCCATGCTTATCCTGAGCTTAAGAAGTACCCCCATCTAAAGGGCAACTTCGGCACGGCCTGGCAGAATCAGCAGAAGGAATTCGCGGATATTCCCGCGCCCGTGCTCTTTACCACAAACTGCCTTATGCCGCCCAGGGCAAGTTATTCCGACCGCGTGTTTACAACGGCGCTTGTGTCCTATCCCGAAATAGCCCATATAGGCGATGATAAGGACTTTACACCCGTAATAGAAAAGGCGTTGGAGCTTGGCGGATACAGCGAGGACAAGGCTTTTACCGGCATAAACGGCGGCAGCACGGTAATGACCGGCTTTGCGCGCGGCACTGTGCTCGGCGTGGCGGATAAGGTAATAGATGCCGTGAAAACCGGCGCGATTAAGCATTTCTTCCTTGTTGCCGGCTGCGACGGCGCGCGTCCCGGCCGCAATTATTACACGGAGTTTGTTAAAAAGACTCCCGCGGATACGGTTGTGCTTACCCTTGCCTGCGGCAAATATCGCTTTAACGATCTTGATCTCGGCACAATCGGCGGCCTGCCCAGGCTGATGGACGTTGGGCAGTGCAACGATGCTTACAGCGCTATTCAGATTGCCGTGGCGCTTGCGAACGCGTTCGGCTGCGGCGTAAACGATCTGCCGCTTTCAATGGTGCTTTCATGGTATGAGCAGAAGGCCGTGTGCATACTGCTTACTCTCCTTTACCTTGGCATCAAAAACATTCGCCTTGGCCCCACGCTTCCGGCGTTCATTTCGCCCAACGTGCTCAATTACCTTGTTGAAAACTTCGGCATCGCTCCCATTACAACGCCGGATGAAGACCTTAAGCAGCTTTTGAGCTAACGTAACAAAACAAAACTCCTCATCGTGAATTCGGTGAGGAGTTTTTTGCGTAATATCTTTTGTTTATCGCTGTGCCTTGGCGGTTTCCTGATAGGTTTTTGTGATTTCCTGAAGAATGTCAAAATGCGAAAAGTCGCGGTTGTAAACTATGCGCGTTTCGCGTACCATGCTCAGGTTTTCTATCGGCAGCGCCGCAAGCTTGCCCTTGCTAAGCTCGTCCATGCAGGCACTCTTGGGCAGAATGGAAACGCCAAGCTCCTTCCTTATCAGGTCCTTTATGGTGGCTATGTTGTCCACCTCTATTGTAACGTTAAAATTCTCTATTGAATCGTTTATACTTTCAAGCGTGGATTCAAAAAGCATACGCGTGGCGGAGGAGGGCAGCCTAAGTATCATCTGTTCGCCCTTAAGCTCGCTTAGCGTTACCATTGCGTGATTGGCAAGCGGATGCGTAACCGCCATAGCGCAAACAAGATAGTCCGTGTCCAGCATAAGCGAGGAAAAAGCCGGGCTTGTTGGCGAGCCTTCGACAATCGCCAGGTCAATCTCGTAGTTCTCCAGCATTTCATAAAGATTTTTTATTGTGTCGGTTGTTATTGTAATGCTCAATCCGCTGTGCTGATTGGCGCACTTGGCAAGCACCTGCGTGGTAAGGTTGCTTTCGGAGGTGTGCGTTATGCCTATTCTCAGGTTGGTAATGCTTTTTTCAACGTTCAAAAGCTCCCTGTGCAGCTTTTTATCCAGCGCCTTGAACCTGCGCGCGTACTTAACGGCTATCTCGCCGTGCGGCGTAAGCTTAAGCCCGCCCTTGCTGCGCACGAAAAGAACCGCGCCAAGCTCCTCTTCAAGCTGATTTATGTGGTGGCTTACGGCCGGTTGAGTAAGCCCCAGCACCTCCGCCGCCTTGGTAAAGTTTTTATATTCAACCACCGCAAGCAGGGTTTCCATTTTAGCACCTAACATAGGTCCTCCATTACAAAACTTGATTGATGTTAAGAAAAACATAATTGGATTTTATCCGAAACAGAGCATATCATATATGCCCCGCGATGGCAATAGAAATGCTTGAAAAATTAAGCGGCCGCGAGCAAAAAATGCGCTGTCTCATTGATTACGTACAACAAAAAGGCCGAAGCATAACGCCTCAGCCCTTTTCTATATCAGATTAAATATCAATCCTCCACATCAAACGCCTCAAGCTTATTCTTGGGCATTTGGGGACGGTTGTCGCCGTGCTTGGCAAGGCTTATGGGAACAAGCGCAAGCAGCACGAACACGCAGCCGTAGGGGAACAGGGCATCGTTTCCAAGCTTATCCAGGAAAAGTCCCGCGAGCGTGGGCGTTATTGTCTGCGCCGCCATGGATACGGTGTAATAAAATCCCGTGTATTTGCCAACGTTTCCGCTGCGGCTTATTTCCCAAACCATCGGGAAAGTGTTAACGGTAACCGCGGCCTGAGCAAAGCCCAGCATAATGAACACTATGTAAAGGTAAAAAGTGAATTCACGCGCGAAGAACGTTGCAATGGCAAAGCCCACGGCGGCGGTAAGAAGGCCTATGCGTATCATATTCCTGCGGCCTATCTTTGCGCTTATCATGCCGATGGGTATGTATGATGCAACGGCGGCTACCGTCGCTACCATAAGGCAGGTTGAGGCGTGGCTCAGTCCGCCGTGCCAGGTGGCTGTGGCGTAGCTTGTAAAGAAGGTTGTAACGGCGTTGTAGCCCAAAAACCAAAGGCCTATAGTGGCCAGTATGAGAAGAAGGCTCTTGAGCACGGGCTTGGGCAGCTTTTCCTTTCCGTTAACGGTTTCTGTTTTGCCCTGATCATCGTCCTCGCTTACGCCGTAGTTTATGGCCTTCATCTCGGCCACAAGCTTCTTTTCGCGTATTGTCAGCACAAGCACGGCTATTGCGGCCGCCATAAGAAGGGCTACCGAAATGAAAAGCCACGTGTAATCCGAATTGCCTGCGTCGTCCGTTTTAACGGCAACCTTTATCATCACAAGCGTATAAAGTCCGCCGAACGCGCCCATAAGGTTTATTACCGCGTTGCCCTGGCTGCGAAGCGGCTTGGGCGTAACGTCCGCCATAAGAGCGACGGCGGGGGAGCGATAAAGCCCCATTGATAAAAGCAAAGCCATAAGTACAAGGAAAAACACCGTAATTGACCCGACTGGTGACGCCGCGTCGTAGTGACCGGTTATTGACGCAAGAAGCATCGTGAATATTACGGCAAGTATCGTGCCTATCACTATAAACGGCATGCGGTGGCCTTTTTTGTCGCTCAGCGCGCCGAATATAGGCAGCAAAAACAGCGCCAGCAAATTGTCTATGCCCATAACCGCGCCGCGGGACGCGTTGTCCAGTCCGTAAGTATCGCGCAGAATAAGAGGAATTATGCTGTCGTACATCTGCCAGAATGCGCAGATAGAGAAAAATGCCAGACCCACTAAGAACGTGCGTTTGTAATTCAGCTTCATTTGTCGCTCCTTATAAAAGAGAATGGGGAAGATTCTTATATAACAATTATATATGCAAACGCCGCGCCGTTCAACACAATATATTTTTTGCCTATACCCAAATTCAGCCTAAAATGTGTTACAATCTAAACGAAGCATTATCTTACAAAGCACGGAGGAATGAATATGTACGACTTTACTACAAAAACAGACAGACGTCATACCGGTTCAGTCAAATGGGACGCCGCGCCCGAGCGCATCCGTGAGGCGGGTTTGCCGCCGCTTTCAATCGCGGATATGGAGTTTCAGGTCGCCCCCGCTATAAAGGAGGCCGCCATAAAGGCCGCCGAGCACGGAATTTACGGCTACACCCATCCTGATGACGAATATTTTGAGGCGGTTAAGAATTATTATATACGCAATCATGGTTACGAGGTGCAGCGCGAATGGCATACCGTGACAAACGGCATTGTGCCGGCGCTCAGCATAGGCATAAGGGCATTCAGTAAAGAGGGTGAGGGCATTATAGTGCAAAGCCCTGTTTACACTCCGTTCTTCCATTATATTAAGCTTAACGGCCGCAAGGCGTATGAAGATAGGCTTATACTGAAAAACGGCCATTACGAAATGGATTTTGAAAGGCTTGAAAGGCTTGCCGCGCGCGACGATGTGCACCTTATGATATTCTGCAGCCCTCATAACCCCGTTGGCCGCGTGTGGACAAGGGAAGAAATTCAGCGTGTTGGCGAGATCTGCCTTAAAAACGATGTGTTCCTCATTTCCGATGAAATACATTGCGATGTTCTGCTTAACGGCCATAAGCACCATTCCCTCTTTACATTCCCGGAATTCAGGGAAAACTGCATGGTATGCACGGCCATGAGCAAAACATTTAATGTTGCCGGCCTGGGCTGCTCCGATATATTCATTCCCAATAAGGAGCGCCGTGAGGCCTTTGAAAATGAGCAGCTTCGCGGCATGGGCGATTGCGTACTTACCTATTTTGCCCGCGCCGTCTCAATAGCCGCGCATAACGATTGCGACGATTGGGTAAAGGAAATGCGCACCGTTATAGAAAGGAACTCTGATACGCTCTGCGATTTCCTTGATACCCGCCTGCCCGGCATAAAGTGCATAAGGGCGGAGGGCACTTACGTTGCCTGGATAGACATGCGCGTGCTCGGCATGAGCGATGAAGAGCTTACAAAGCTTTGCCTTGATGCGGATCTTTATGTAACCTCCGGTGCCGCGTTCGGCACGGTCGGCAGCGGATTCTCCCGCTGGAATATCGCCCTTACGAACGAGGACCTTGTGGCCGCGCTTGAAAGGTTTGAAAAGGTAGCCAAGCCTATTCTTGACAGGCATAAATACGGCACCAAATAAAACGATGAAAAGGATATTACTTATTGCCACGGGCGGCACAATAGCGTGCAGGCAAACAGCCACGGGATTGTCCCCGCAGCTTAGCGCGGCGGAGTTGCTTTCCTATGTTCGCGATAAGGCCGAAAATGTTGAAACAATGGAGCTGTTCCGTATGGACAGCTCAAACGTGCAGCCCGAGGAATGGCGCGCGATTGCCGATGCCGTAGCGAACAATATGTCCCGCGCGGACGGAATAGTAATAACCCACGGCACGGACACCATGGCGTATACATCGTCCATGCTTTCGTTCATGCTTAAGGGCATAAGCATACCCGTTGTGCTTACCGGGGCGCAGTACCCGATAGGCGTTGAGGGGAGCGACGCGCCGGGTAACCTTAGCGATGCGATAGAGGCGGCAAGGGAACTTGAAGGCGGGGTTTATATATCGTTCGGCGGTAGCGTTATACTGGGCTGCCGCGCGGTTAAAACGCGCACCATGTCGCTTAACGCGTTTGAATCCATAAACCGTCCGCTTGTGGGCTATTTTGAAAACGGCAAATTCGTGCGGGCCGATATGCCCAAACGAAACGAGGCCGAAAAGCCGGACTTTTTTACGGATATAGAACCGCGTGTCGCGCTTATAAAGCTTATTCCCGGCACAATGCCATCAATAATCGAAAGCCTTGCCTATTGCGGGGCGAAGGGCGTTGTGGTGGAGGCGTTCGGCCTGGGCGGCGTGCATAACATAAGGCGGGACCACGCGGAAAGCCTGCATAAACTTATCGATGAAAACATACCCGTAATACTCACAAGCCAGTGCCTTTACGAGGCAAGCAATCCGGATATATACGAGGTTTCGGCGCCTTTAAGAACCGCAGGCGTAATATCCGCTAGAGATATGACAACCGAAGCCTCGGTTACAAAGCTCATGTGGGCACTCGGTAAGCTGGGGGCGGATTTTGCCATGGCGGACGTAAGCAAACTTATGCAGACAAACATCTGCGGAGAGATAAAATAAATCGGTTCGGTCAGGGCCGCGCGATATCAAAGCGCGGCTCTTTTATATTGCTTAACATTTGTTGCTATTTCCTCCCGATATGGTATAATCATAAATAATACTGTGGGTTGGTATATCAAAAAACACGAAGGGGAGGATTATATGAACGAGAAAACCACCGAAACGATGCTTTTCAGAATACCCCGAGAGAGAAATACCGCGAGCGAGGTGCTGATAAGTGTCTATGAAGCGATGCGGGAAAAGGGATACGATCCCATAAATCAAATTGTGGGATATCTTATTTCCGGCGACCCTACGTATATAACCAGCTATAATAACGCGCGCTATCGTATATGCAGCCTTCAGCGGGACGAGCTTGTTGAGGAACTTGTGCGCTTTTATATTCAGGCGCAGGACGCGGCGGCGGCAATCGAGAGCGAGGAAAACGATAAACGATGATGCGTGTGCTGGCGCTGGACGTGGGCGATAAAAGAATAGGCATTGCCGTAAGCGATCCGCTGGGCATAACCGCCCAGGGGCTTGAAACCTATACAAGAACGGGCGACATTGAAAAGGATGCCGGCTATATAGTCGATTTCGCAAAAAAATATGTTCCCGTGCGGCTTTTGTTCGGCATGCCGCGCAATATGGACGGCAGCTACGGCTTTCAGAGCGAAAAGGTAAAGGAATTTGCCGATGCCGTGCTTAAACTTTGGGATGGCGAGCACGCATTTTTTGATGAGCGGCTTACAACCGTTTCCGCGGAGCGCGTGCTTATGGAGGCGGAGCTTGACTGGCGCAAACGCCGCAAGGTTGTGGATAAGCTGGCCGCTACCATAATTCTGCAGGGATATCTTGATTCCAATCCCAAACTCTAAAAAGAATTTTTATAAGGAGATAAGCCATAAATGGAAAATACCGGCAAGAATGACGGCTACGATGAAATAGTTTTGCTTGATGAAAACGGCGAAGAGGCAAGCTTTGTGCATGTGCTCACGTTTGTTTACGAAGGGCAGAAATACGTGGCGCTGGAGCCTGCGGATCAGCAGGACGACGAGGAGGCCGAGGTGGTACTGCTTAAGGTGGATACCAAGGACGGCGAGGATTATTACACAACCATAGATAATGAAATACTTCTTAACGAGGTATTTGATGAATTCTTGGACATAGTTGATGAAATGGAAGGGGAGGACGAAGAAGAATGAGAGGACCAAAGCTTTTTGAAGGCGCGCGTGTTGCGCTTATAGCCCCGTCAAGTCCCGTTACCGGCGATGTTGAAGCAAAGCTTGAAAAGGCCGTTAAAACGGCGGAAAAACTGAATCTTATACCTGTGCTGTATCCCACCGCCCGCGCGAACCACGGCTATCTTGCCGGCACGGATGCCGAGCGCGCAAAGGATATAAACGATGCTTTTGCTGATAAGGACATAGACGGTATATGGTGCCTTCGCGGCGGCTACGGCGCGCACAGGGTACTGCCCCTGCTTGACTATACCACAATTCGCGAAAACCCCAAGTTCTTCGGCGGATACAGCGACATCACCGCTTACAATACCGCCATCCGTCAGCAGTGCGGCTTCGGCACATACCATATTGCCATGCCCACCAGCGACAATCTCGTGGACGGCAGCGAATATACGTTCAAATACGCTAAGGCCATGCTTTTCGGCGAGGATATAACTTATGAAAATCCCGCAGATGTTGTCGTGAATACCCTTACCGGCGGCAAGGCGGAGGGCGAGCTTTGCGGCGGCAATCTGTCCCTTGTGGCGGCCAGCCTCGGCACCCCCTGGGAAATAGACACGCGCGGCAAGATTCTGTTCCTTGAGGATGTTGACGAGCAGCCATATAACATAGACCGTATGTTCACTCAGCTTAGGAATGCGGGCAAGTTCGATCTTTGCGCCGGCATCGTTATGGGTCAGTACACTCATTGCGAAGCAAAGAAGCCCGAAGGCTCACTTACAATCGAAAATGTGTTTGATGAGCTTATAAAGCCCTGCGGCAAGCCCTGCATTACAAACTTTATGTGCGGCCATTGCTCACCCTCTATGAGCCTGCCTCTCGGCGCCAGGTTTGTGCTGGATGCCGACGCGCGCACGCTGATCGAGAAATAATGTAAAAGAACACAATTTTGCGTTAAGAAGTTATAAAGAAACGCGTTAAGAGCATTATAACAAAGCCCCGGACGAAAGCGGAACACTGCATTATACAAAGTGCACACTGCAAAATCGTCCGGGGCATTTTTACGCCATAAAAGCAGGAAAACAGCCAAAAATATAGAGTTTGCATAACATTGTCAATCGACAAACGAACAATTTTGCAGGATTATAAGCATAATGTTGCAGGAATAAATTCATAACAATTTCTTAACGGCCATGTTCAAATGTTCATATTTTTCTCACAATTGCTTGACGATGGAGTCAAAATCATCTAAAATTGTACTACACTCAAATCTACAAGGAGGATCCCATCTCATGGACAAAAAAGGTACAAAGATCGCCTATTTTGTAGCCTGTGCCGTATTCGTGGTACTGCTTATAGTACTCGGTATCAGCTATAAGGACGCAGCGCTGCCCGTCATCGACGGTGAAGAGGCAGCTACCCCCTTTGCAGGAACTTTCTGGTCCCTGCTGCCGCCTATCGTGGCTATCGTGCTCGCACTCATAAGCAAGGAAGTTTATTCTTCCCTCTTCCTTGGCTGCCTTGTCGGTGCGCTGCTCTATACTCAGTTCAATCCCTGGAACACTCTGGTTGAGCTGGTAGGTGCTAACTACGGTATCGTCTCCGTTCTGGCGGATAGCTACAACATGGGCATTATCGTGTTCCTGGTAGTTCTCGGCATAATGGTTGACCTGATGAACAAGGGCGGCGGCAGTGAAGCGTTCGGCCGCTGGGCGAAGAAAGCGGTTAAGAGCCGCTGCCAGGCTCAGCTGCTCACCACTCTTCTCGGCGTTCTGATATTCATCGACGACTATTTCAACTGCCTTACCGTTGGTGCCGTTATGCGCCCCGTTACTGAGAGCCACAAGATCAGCCGCGCAAAGCTGGCATACATAATCGATGCCACCGCCGCTCCGGTTTGCATGATCGCTCCCGTTTCTTCCTGGGCTGCCGCTATCTCCGGTTATGTAACCACCGCCGATATAAACGGTATCGAGCTGTTCATCAAGCAGATCCCCTGGAACTATTACTGCCTGCTGACCATACTGATGATGGTTGTTATCAGCATTCTCAACCTGGACTACGGCCCCATGCTCAAGCATGAGTACAATGCTCAGGTTAAGGACGATCTGTTCACCACTCCCGAGCGTCCCTTCGAAGGCGCTGACGACTACGAAAAGCCCGCGAACGGCAAGTCTTCAATCCTTGACCTGCTGCTCCCCGTTGCCGTACTTATCGTCGTTTGCATAATCGGTCTGGTTTATTCCGGCGGTTACTTCGATCCCGAATCCGAGAGCTATAACCAGTTCGCCGTAGCGTTCTCCAATGCTGACGCGGGCGTTGCCCTTGCTCTCGGCGGCCTCATCGGCTTGCTGTTCACCTTCATTTACTTCTGGATTCGCGGTGCCTTCACCTTCGAAAAGTCCATGGAGAGCGTTCCCC
>CAZRHS010000024.1:0-23135 GCA_964600045.1 uncultured Clostridium sp. | reverse complement strand
CAAAAAGCGACTCCCAAGTGGGAATCGCTTTTAGTTTGCTTTAATTCAGATTTCAGTCCAGCAGGCCGTGCTCTATTTTGTAGGAGAGGGTACTGAGGCTTTCGCTGAGGTGCACGTTTTCTATAGGCACGGAGGTGGTAAGATCCAGCGGCACAAAGTTCCATATGCCGCGGATGCCGGCGGCGCACATCCTGTCCGCTATTTCCTGCGCGGCGGTGCGGCGGGCGGCGATAACGCCTATGTCTATGCCGTTCTCGCGAATGTATTCGTCCATCTCTTTTACGTCAAGTACGGGATGGCCGTTTATCTCGGTTCCGATAAGGTCCTCATTAACATCGAAGAGAGCCTTTACCTCAAAGCCAGAATCCGCGAAGCCGGGGAAGTTGGTAAGCGCATGGCCTATGTTGCCCGCGCCCACTATTATAATGGTATGCTTGCGGTCTATGCCCATTATGTGCTTTATCTCGCCGGTAAGGTTGTTTACATTGTAGCCGTATCCCTGCTGACCGAATCCGCCAAAGCAGTTAAAGTCCTGCCTGACCTGAGACGCGTTCAGGTTCATCTGCTGCGCCAGCTTTTCGCTGCTTATGCGCTCAACTCCCTTATTTTCAAGCATTGTTAAATGCCTGTAATACCGCGGCAAGCGCCTGATTACCGCTTCCGACACTCTCTTAAAGCCCATATATCCCTCCGATTAATTCACACCAACGTGATGCTGATTCAAACTATATTATAGTCCGACTGTTCGCCTTTCGCAATGGCATTATTTATAAATATTCCTGGTTTTATTCATTTTCCGGCATAAAGCACATGTCGTCCCCGTGCTTATGCCACGCGCCGCGCACGCCCTCCGCCGCCGCGCCAAGCTCTATATGCAGCATAACAATGCCCCTGTCCACCTTGCCGAAACCAAAGTTATTGCCGCCGTCGGCAACGGTTATGCCGCCGTTTTCGGGAATGAGCTCATAGGGCTGCTTATTCACGGCGCTGGGGGCAAGTATGGCGCACTGCACGGCGCTCCTCTGCCAGGCGGGCAGCTGCTCAAACTCCTCATCGTCAAGCCACGTAAGCTCCGCCACGCCGCGGCGCTTTCTGCGCACAAAGGGCTCGTCCGCAACGCCTATAGGTGTTACGCAAACTATCTTCTCGCCTTTTTTGAGGTTTATTGTATTGCTTGCGGCGGAGCGGTTGAAATTGGCGCCGAGCCAGCACGTGCCAAGGCCCAGAGAAGTGCATTCAAGTATGAACGCCTCGCCCAGGTAGCCCAAGGATGTTTCGTCGCCGTTGCTTGTTACAAACGCGGCGAACGCGCTCGTTCCCTTTATGCGGGAGCCGAGTATGCCGGAAAACACCTTTTGCTCAATGCCAACCGCTATGCGCACCCCGCGCACGCTAAGCGATGCCGCCGCGCTTTCAAGCGCAAGCATATCCTCAAGGCTAGGCTCCTGCCTGTATCTTCTTACGGAATAGCGTTTCTGCGCCGCCTTGTACCAGTTTGTCATGCCGCTGTCCATCGGTTCGTATCCTCCCAGCCGATTTATTATGATTATTCGTGTTTGCCCTTTTCAAGCATGGGCTTTAAGTAAATGCCGGTGTAGCTTTTTTCGCACTGCGCCACCTGCTCCGGCGTTCCGGTGCAAACCACCGTGCCGCCCATATCTC
Source organism: uncultured Clostridium sp. (assembly GCA_964600045.1). Lineage (GTDB taxonomy): Bacteria > Bacillota > Clostridia > Christensenellales > CAG-138 > Phil1. The sequence goes on along the minus strand of CAZRHS010000024.1, from coordinate 21,473 downwards.
CGCCCTCGGGCCCAAGATCTATTATGTAATCCGCCGTTTTTATAACGTCCAGATTATGCTCTATTACAACAACCGTGCTGCCGCCGTCGCACAGGCGCTGCAGAATGGCTATAAGCCGCTTTACGTCATCCGTATGCAGGCCGGTTGTGGGCTCATCAAGCACATAAAGCGTTCTTCCGGTATCCCGCCTGGCAAGCTCGGTAGCGAGCTTAACCCGCTGCGCCTCGCCGCCCGAAAGCGTGGTTGATGACTGGCCAAGCTTTATATATCCTAAGCCTACATCATAAAGCGTTTGCAGCTTGCGCGCAAGCTTCGGAAGCGGGGCAAAGAACCTGAGCGCTTCCTCAACGGTCATATCAAGCACATCGGATATGGTTTTGCCCTTATATTTTACCTCAAGCGTTTCCCTGTTATACCGCTTGCCGCCGCAAACCTCGCACGGAACATATATATCCGGCAAAAAGTGCATTTCTATTTTAAGTATACCGTCACCGCGGCAGGCCTCGCACCGCCCGCCCTTTACATTAAAGCTGAAGCGGCCGTTTGTATAGCCGCGCATTTTGGCGTCCGGCGTTTGCGCGAACACGTCGCGAATCAAATCGAAAAGGCCGGTATACGTGGCGGGATTGCTCCTTGGCGTGCGCCCTATGGGGGACTGGTCAATATCTATTACCTTATCAAGCTTGTCTATGCCCTCTATTGAATCGTAATCGCCGGGCTTTGTGCGGGCGCGGTTAAGATCCCTAAGCAGCGTTTTTTTGAGCACCTCATTCACAAGGCTTGATTTGCCGCTGCCGGATACGCCGGTTACGCAGGTGAATACGCCAAGGGGTATATCCACATTCACGTTTTTCAGGTTGTTCGCGCGGGCGCCGCGTATGCTGAGCCAGTTTTCGCCCGTTTCGCGCCGCTTTGCGGGAACGGCAATGTATTCACGCCCGGAAAGATATTTGCCTGTTATGGATTTTTCGTCCTTCAGTATTTCCTCGGGCGTTCCCGCGAAAACAACCTCTCCCCCGTGCTCGCCGGGGCCGGGGCCTATATCCACGATATAGTCCGCGTTAAGCATGGTTTCTTCATCGTGCTCAACAACTATAAGCGTATTTCCAAGGTCGCGCATATTTTTAAGGGTTGAAATAAGCTTGGCGTTGTCGCGCTGATGAAGGCCTATGCTCGGCTCATCCAGAATATACAGAACGCCTACAAGGCTTGAACCTATCTGCGTGGCAAGGCGTATGCGCTGCGCCTCGCCGCCCGAAAGCGTTGCCGCCGCGCGGGACAGCGTAAGGTAATCAAGGCCAACGCTTATAAGGAAGCCCAGGCGGGAATCGATTTCCTTAAGTATACGGCCGGCTATCAATTCCTCGGTTTTGTTAAGTTCAAGAGAGGCAAGCTTTTCCCTTGCGCGGCGAACGGTCATGTCGCTCAATTCCGCTATGTTCATGCCGCCCACGGTTACGGCAAGGCTTTCTTTTTTAAGGCGCTTGCCCTTGCAGTCCGGGCAGGGAATATTGGCCATATATTCCTCTATTTCGCGCTTCATGAACTCGGACTGGGTTTCCCTGTATCTGCGCTCAAGGTTTGGAATAATGCCCTCAAAGGGGGAATCGTAGCTGCCCTCGCCGAATTCGCGGCGATATTCTATATGTATGCGCTCGCTGCCGGTGCCGTAAAGCAGGGCATTGCGCGCATCCTCGCTAAGCTCCTTAAAGGGAGTATTGATTGTAAAGCCGTATTTTTCGCCGAGCGCGGCAAAATACATGCCCGCTATACCTGTTTCGTTAGTGCTCTGCCAGCCGGTTACGGTTATGGCGCCCTGCCTTAACGAAAGCTCCTCATTGGGCACAACAAGCGCCGGATCTATTTTCATAAGTGAGCCAAGGCCGGAGCAGGTTGGGCACGCACCGTATGGATTATTGAAGCTGAACATGCGCGGGGTAAGCTCCTCTATGCTCACTCCGCAGTCCGGGCAGGCATAGTTTTCGCTGAAAAGCTGCTCCTCGCCGCCATGCTCAACCTTTGCAAGGCCCGCACCGAACGCGAACGCCGTTTCAAGAGAGCCCGCAAGCCTGCTTTCCGCTCCCGGCCGCACCACAACGCGATCCACTATAACGTCTATTGTGTGCTTAACCTTTTTATCAAGCTTAGGCACATCCGCTATATCATATACCGTTCCGTCAACCTTAACGCGAACATAGCCATCCTTCTGTATCTGCTCAAGCAGCTTTACGTGCTCGCCCTTTCTGCCGCGCACGGCGGGGGCTATTATCTGCACCCTCGCGCCCTCGCCAAACGCCATTACCTGCTCCACAACCTCGTCCACGCTCTGCCTGCGGATTACTCTGCCGCACTTTGGGCAATGCGGTATGCCTATGCGCGCGTAAAGCAGCCTTAAATAATCGTGTATTTCGGTTACCGTTCCCACGGTTGAGCGGGGGTTGTTGCTTGTGCTTTTCTGGTCTATGGATATGGCGGGAGAAAGGCCCTCTATCGTGTCCACATCCGGCTTTTCCATCTGGCCCAAAAACTGCCTGGCGTATGAGGAAAGGGATTCAACGTATCGTCTTTGCCCTTCCGCATAAATCGTATCAAACGCAAGGCTTGATTTGCCGCTGCCCGAAAGCCCGGTAAAAACTATTAACTTGTCCCGCGGTATGGTAAGGTTCACGTTTTTAAGATTGTGCTCCCTTGCCCCGCGTATTACTATTTCGTCCTTCATATATTCTTCTTCCGTTCCGTTCGCCGCCGCTTATTTGCGCTTTGGCGATTTGCGTCCGCGTCCCTTGTTGCGGCGCGCGCTGCCTATTGTGCCGGGCGCGGGCTTTACGGCCCCCGCGTTCTGGCCGGTAAGCTCAAACAGCTCGTCCCTCAGCTTAGCCGCCGTTTCAAAATCAAGCTCCGCCGCGGCCTGGCGCATCTGCTGCTGCAGAATATCCTTGCGCTTTTCAAGCTCCTCAGGGGATATGCCGCTCTTTTCGCTGCCCGACTTATGCGAAATTTCAAGCACGTTGCGTATTTCCTTCTTTACGCTCTGCGGCGTTATGCCGTGCTGCTCATTGAACGCGCGCTGCTTTTCGCGGCGATAGTTCGTTTCGTCTATGGCCTCGCGCATGGAAGGCGTTATCTCGTCGGCATACATTATTACGCGCCCGTCCACGTTTCTTGCCGCGCGGCCTATTGTTTGGATAAGGCTTGTGGCGCTCCTCAAAAAGCCCTCTTTATCAGCGTCAAGTATTGCCACAAGGCCAACCTCCGGCAAATCGAGGCCCTCTCTTAAAAGGTTTATGCCCACAAGCACATCGAACTCACCAAGCCTTAAATCCCTTATTATCTCCATGCGCTCTATGGTTTCTATATCGCTGTGCATATACCTTACGCGCACGCCCATTGAATCAAGATATTCGGTAAGCGTTTCCGCCATGCGCTTGGTAAGCGTTGTGGCAAGGGTGCGGTACCCTTTTTGCGCCATCAGTTTAACCTCGCTTAAAAGATCGTCTATTTGACCATCTACCGGGCGCACGGTTATTTCCGGATCAAGCAAACCCGTGGGGCGAATTATCTGCTCCACAACCTGGGAGGCGTTGTCCGTTTCGTACTGGCCGGGCGTTGCGGATACGCATATAAGCTGATTTATGCGCTTTTCAAATTCCTCGTATCTTAACGGGCGGTTGTCAAACGCGGCGGGCAGGCGGAACCCATATTCCACAAGCTCCTTTTTTCGCGAATAGTCGCCCGCGTACATGCCGCGTATCTGCGGCAGGGTAACATGGCTTTCGTCTATGAACATAAGAAAATCATCGGGAAAATAATCAAGCAGCGTAAAAGGCGGCTGGCCGGGCTTTCTGCCGTCAAAATACCGGGAATAATTCTCTATTCCCTGGCAGTAGCCTATTTCCCGCATCATTTCTATATCGTATTCCGTGCGCTGGGCTATTCTTTGCGCCTCAAGCAGCTTGCCCTCGGCATTGAATTCCGCAACGCGCTTCTGCATATCCGCTTCTATGTCGCCAATGCTTGCCTCAAGCTTATCCCTGCCGGTAACGTAATGCGTGGCCGGGAATATGGCGGCGTGGCTTCTATCCGTAATCGTTTGGCCGGTAAGGGCGTTTATTTCGCTTATGCGCTCTATTTCATCGCCGAAAAAGCTAATCCTCAGCGCCTTGTCGCTCCAGTTTGCGGGCATAACGTCCACCGTGTCGCCCTTTACGCGAAAGTTGCCGCGATTAAAATCAAACTCGCTGCGCTGGTACTGAATATCCACAAGTCTTTTCAGCAAATCGTCGCGCTCCATGCGCATGCCCTCGCGCACGGATACTGAAAGTTTAAGATACTCTTCAGGGTCTCCCAATGCGTATATGCACGAAACGGAGGCGACTATTATAACGTCCTTCCGCTCGTTAAGCGCGCTTGTGGCGCTTAGCCTAAGCTTATCTATTTCGTCGTTTACGGTGGCAACCTTTTCTATATATGTATCGGAAGAGGCGATATAGGCCTCCGCTGGTAATAATCATAGTAGGACACAAAGTACTCAACGGCGCTGTCCGGGAAAAACTCCTTAAATTCCCCGCAAAGCTGAGCCGCGAGCGTTTTATTGTGCGCGATAACAAGAGTGGGCTTCTGAACCCGCTCTATAACCTTTGCCATCGTAAATGTTTTGCCGCTGCCCGTAACGCCCTTGAGCACCTGGAGCCTGTCGCCTTTAAGCACACCCTCGGCAAGCTTTTCTATGGCCTGGGGCTGATCTCCGCGCGGTTCAAAGGGGGTAACGGCCTTAAACTCGCCCATCAGTACTCAAAATCCACCGAAACAGAGGATTCAAGCACGCTGTGAATATATTCCTTCACCTTCATGTGCTCCGGATGGGTTGCGTATTCGTCAAGACCCGCCCTGTCGTCAAACGTGGCAATAAGCACCATGTGGTACGCGCGGGAGGAATCCATGAAATCTATGCCGGTTTCCATGCTCCTTAATGAGGGCACCTTGCCCATAAGGGAATTGAGCATGGGAGCTATTTTATAGGCCTCCGCCTTGTCGCGATAGCGGTGGCAAACAACGTGTTTTATCATGCTGCGCTCCTTTATAAAATAATCATATTATTATACCAAAAACAGGCTTCAATGTGTAGTGCGCGTTACTGCCTTACGCAGCCGCTTCCGCCCACGCGCACGCTTATCTTTCCGTTCTTATCCTCAAGGCGCGAATATATGCGCGATGGTTTGCCCATGGCCTCGCCCTGTATGAAAAGATTTGTTTTGCCGCTCTTTATTATTCCGTGCTTATAAAGATAAAATGTGAGCGCGCCGGTTGACGTGCCCGTTGCCGCCTCCTCGTCTATGCCGTAAAGCGGGGCATAGTTGCGGCAATGCACCGCGTCCTCCTCAAGGCAAAATGCATGCACACCCGTAACATTAAGCTTTTTTGAAAGAAGTGATATGGCCTGCATATTGCCGTTAAGCGAATTGAGAAGGTCGGCATTTTTTACTGGCATCATAATATCGGCAAGGCCGCTGTTTGATATGGCGGGCTTGAATTTGCCCATATCGGCGGCGCTTATGCCGTAAGCCGCGGCAAGCTCACGCGTATCCTCATCATTTAAGAAAACAAGTTCCTTTGGTTCCGCCATATCAAGCCACACGAGGCCACCGGATATATCCACGTTTATGTCCCCGGCGCCGGTTTGGGCAACATAGCTTTTTCCTTCTTCAATAAGGCCTTCTTTAAGCATATACGCGAACGAACCTACCGTTGCGTGGCCGCAGAGGGGAACCTCCTCAACCGGGGTAAAGTAGCGCACACGAAACCGGTTTTCGCCAAGCGGCAATATAAACGCCGTTTCGCTGTATCCCATTTTTGCGGCAACAGCGCGCATCTCTTCCTCACATGGAAGTTCTTTATCGTATATTGCTACACCCGCCGGATTCCCGCCGAACGGAACGGAAGAAAAAGCATCTACTGTTACAGGTTTCATGGCATCATAACCTCCATAATTTATGGCAATATAATACCATGTATCGGCCAAAAACGCCAACGGCCGCAAGGGCGCGCCGCTAAGTTTTCACAAATTTGTCCCCTTAATTTACACCTTTATGCAGGAAAATATGGTATAGTGAGCGAAAGAAATAATATGAGCGGTCATCACATCACAGGGCCGCGGGAAAGGGGTAAGAAAGATGATTATAACGATCAGCGGAAAAAACATCGAAGTATCTGATTACCTGGAGAATCTTATCAACAAAAAGGTAAGCAAGCTTGACAAGTACTTTCCGGAAGACACGCAGGCGCATGTTACGCTCAGCGTAGAGCGCAACCGCCACATTGTTGAAGTCACAATACCCTATGCGGGCGGCATAATTCGCGGCGAGGAAACCACCGGCGATATGTACGCCTCTGTAGACAACGTATTAAGCAAACTGGAAAAGCAGATAGTGCGCCACCGCACCAAACTTGAAAAGAACCTTAGGGCCGGCGCCTTCCGCGCTCCCGAGCCGGTATATTCCGATTCCTTCTCAAAGGATGATCTTGATGAGGAAACGGCAAAGGTTGTTAAAATTAAGCGCTTCGACATAAAGCCCATGACGGTTGACGAGGCAATGCTTCAGCTTGAAATGCTGGGCCATTCCTTCTATATGTTCACAAACGGCGAAACCAACCAGATAAACGTTATCTATAAGCGCAAGGACGGCAACTACGGCCTTATCGAACCCGAATGCTGATCACAGGTTAATATGGGGGCGGGCAACCGCCCTCATTTTTTATGCGAAAAAGCGCCCGCGATTTCTCACGGGCGCTTATGCTTTGGTTTTAATTAAGCCTTAGCGTTGTTGGCAACTTCGACCAGCTGCTTGAAGGCGGCCATGTCGCTTACGGCGAGCTCGGCGAGAACCTTACGGTTTACGTCAACACCGGCCAGCTTGAGGCCATTGATAAGACGGCTGTAGTTAGTGCCGCACATACGCGCACCGGCGTTGATACGGGCGATCCACAGCTTGCGATACTCGCGCTTCTTGTTCTTGCGTCCTACGAAGGCATAAGCCATGGAACGCATAACCTGCTGAGAAGCGGCGCGGTACTGCTTGGACTTGGCTCCGAAGTAGCCCTTGGAAAGTTTGAACACCTTGCGGCGTTTCTTAACGGCGTTTACAGCCCTTTTAATCCTTGCCATATTGTTTGTTCCTCCTTACTTGTACGGAATGAGTTCGCGAACTTTCTTGGCCTCGCACTCGGCGATGTAACCAGTCTGGCGCAGACCGCGAAGTCTCTTGGTGCTCTTCTTGGTCAGAATGTGGCTCTTGAAAGCCTTGTTCCTTTTGACCTTGCCGCTCTTGGTAAGGTTGAACCTTTTAGCTGCACCCCTGTGGGTTTTGATCTTAGGCATGGGGTATTTCCTCCTTGGATAATTTGTTTAGTTTGCCTTTGGCACCAGTATCATTATCATGTTGCGCCCTTCCATTTTGGCGGGCTTGTCAACAGATGCCACGTCCTTCACCATTTCGTAGAAAGCGTCCATCACGTCCATTCCCAGGTCGCCGTGCTTTATCTGGCGTCCCTTAAAGCGGATGGTAACCTTTACCTTGTCTCCGTTGCCGAGGAACTTCTGGCAGGCTTTCGCTTTCACTTCCATGTCGTGCTGATCGATCGTTGCGGAAAGGCGAATCTCTTTAAGCTCGATAACCTTCTGGTTCTTGCGATTTTCCTTTTCCCTTTTGATCTGTTCGAAGCGGTATTTGCCGTAATCCATTATCTTGCACACCGGCGGAACCGCTGTAGGCGCAATCTTGACAAGATCAAGATCCGCAGCCTCGGCCATCCTCAGCGCAACGTCTATTTTAACAACGCCCTGCTGATTGCCGTTTTCGTCGATGAGGCGGACTTCAGCGTCCCGAATTTCCTCGTTTATCAAGAGCTCTTGACTGGCTATGTTGGTACACCTCCGTAAAAAAATAGTGGATGCAAAGCACCCACCTATGATATACTTACGAATTATCGTAATACTCACTGTTTACTTACCGCGCCTGGCGCAATTGCCGGCGGGTGAGAAGCGGGGCTTCTGCTTTGACCTCGGATATTATATAGCCTTTTTGCCCCGCTGTCAACCGTTTTTTGTTAAAATCCGGCAGCTAACCCACTGCTTGTATTTTTCATTAAAACATAGTATCATTGCCCTTGTTTAAGTGCGGCGGGTTTATGCTGCGGCAAAGGAGTGAACACATGCGCGAACACACCAAAAAGCTTACACTTTCGGCCCTTTTTCTGGCCATTGGCTATATACTTCCCTTTTTAACCGGACAAATACCGAAAATAGGCAGCATGCTGCTGCCCATGCACATTCCCGTTTTTCTTTGCGGACTTATTTGCGGCTGGCAATACGGCGCGGTGGTAGGGTTTATACTTCCGCTTACACGCTGTCTTTTCTTCTCCATGCCGCCCGTATATACGGCCATAGCCATGGCATTTGAGCTTGCGGCATACGGCTTCGTTGCCGGATTCCTTTACAACCGCTCCCGTTGGCAGTGCGTGATAGCGCTGTATAAAGCCATAATAGCGGCAATGATAGTGGGCAGGCTTGTTTGGGGCGCGGCAGAGATTGTAATACTCGGCCTTCAGGGAAGCGCGTTCACCTGGCAGGCGTTTTTGGCCGGCGCGTTTGTAAACGCCATACCGGGCATAATAATGCAGCTTATACTCATTCCCGCCATAATGGTCGCTCTCAACAGAACAGGACTTGTAAAGTTCAGGCGCAACGAAAGCAAAGCCTGCCATGAGCAGTAATAACCCGGCCGCGGTACTGCGGCTTATTGAAGAAAAGCAATTAAGTAAACCTTATATTCTGGCAATAGACGGCCGCTGCGCATCGGGCAAAACCACGCTTGCCGCAGAGTTAGCTGAGCGGCTTGGCTTTGCCGTTGTTCACATGGACGATTTTTATCTGCCCTTCTCTTTGCGCACGCCCGAGCGCATGGCCGAGGCCGGCGGAAACATTGATTTTGACAGGTTGATTGATGAAATATTAAAGCCCTTCTCATCTGGAGAAAACGCCGTTTACCGCCCGTACGCTTGCCACGAAAACAGGTTTCTTCCGTCAATAAATCTTAATTTTTCAAGCAGCATAATACTTGAAGGCTCATACAGCTGCCATCCAAGGCTAAGAAGCTTTTCGGCCATAAAGATATTCATGGACATTTCAGCCAAAAAGCAGCTTGAGCGCATAGCCGTGCGCGACCCTAACCACGTTGACGCATACAAAAGCACATGGATCCCGCGGGAAGAATATTATTTTGAAAGCTGTTCCGTACGCGATATCTGCGACATGATTCTTATAAATTGAAATACCGTTTTGCCGTGAACACATTTTTGTAAATAAATGTATATTCTAACGCTGTAGTTTTGATTGTATAATTGTATACATGTATTCTCGCACTTCATAATACAGGTGAACAGGTATTCTTTGCCCGTGCGGGTAAATTCAGCTTGCGTGCGGTGAAAAATTACAATATAATGTTGTAAACCTTGTACATAACCCACGTACAACTAAACACAAAGGAGACGATACTTATGGAACTTCTCAAAATGGGAGCTGCCGGTACACTTGAATCCGGCGATATCCATGTAGAGATCGAAAAAGGCGACGAAAACGGCGTTGAAATCGATCTTCAGAGCACGGTAGCCAGTCTTTACGGCCGCCGAATAAAAGAAGTCATTTGCGAAGTATTGAAGGAGCAGGGAATTACATCTGCCCATGTTACCGCAAACGACAAGGGCGCGCTCGACTGCACCATTCGTGCCCGCGTCTCTACCGCGCTGTTCCGCGCCTGCGAGCAGACCGACTGCGGTTACTGGAAATAAGGAGGCACTACTATGCAGCATGAAAAACACAGACTCCGCCGTACAATGATGTTCATTCCGGGCAACAACCCCGGCATGATGAGAGACGCTCACATATACGGATCAGACTCCCTTATGTTTGACCTTGAGGATGCCGTAAGCATGGCCGAGAAGGACGCGGCCCGCATGCTGGTTTACAACGCCATAAAGACCATTGACTACGGCAAAACCGAAATCGTGGTTCGCATAAACCCGCTTGATACTCCCTACGGCAAATCCGATATAGAGGCCATGGTCTGCGCCGGCGCGCACGTGCTGCGCATGCCCAAGACCGAATCCGCCAAGGATGTTCGCGAGTGCGATGCTTACATTGGCGAAATGGAAAAGAAGCACGGCATCCCCGTCGGCACCACACTTATGATGGCCGCCATAGAGGGCGCTCTCGGCGTTATCAACGCCTACGAAATCGCCACCGCTTCCGACAGGCTTATAGGCATAGCCCTTGGCGCCGAGGACTTCTGCGCGAACATGAAATGCCAGCGCACCCTTGGCGGTTCCGAGCTGCAGCTTGCAAGGCAAACATTGGTGCTTGCCGCGCGCGCCGCGGGCATTGATGCCCTTGATACCGTATATTCCGACATAAACAACGAAGAGCAGCTTATTTATGAAGCCAAGCTTGTACACGACCTGGGCTTTGACGGCAAATCCGTTATCAACCCCCGCCAGATCGCTCCCATACACAAGGTGTTCGCGCCCGCGGCCAAGGATATTGAAAAGGCCCGCAGGATTGTGGCCGCCCTTAAGGAAGCGGAAGCCCGCGGCAGCGGCGTTATAAGCCTCAACGGCAAGATGGTTGATAAGCCCGTTGTTATCCGCGCTCAGCGCGTGCTTGAGCTTGCCCGCGTTTCCGGCATCTTAACCGAGGAGGAATAATCAAATGAAAAACAGCATTGGTCACGAAATAGACGAAGCTTTGGTAGAAAGCATGGGCTTTGGCATCTACGGCCGCGACAAGGACCCGCGCACCACAAAAAAGGGTGAGGATCACGGCAGCAAGATGGTTGCTTCCATTGAAGAGGCAATAAAGCTTTCCGGTCTTAAGGATGGCATGACCATTTCCTTCCACCATCATTTCCGCAGCGGCGACCAGGTACTTAATCAGGTTATGGACGTTATAGCGAAAATGGGCATAAAGAACCTTAAGCTTGCCCCCTCCTCCCTTACCGATGTTCACGCTCCGCTGGTTGAACACATCAAGAACGGCGTTGTAACATCCATAGAAAGCTCCGGCTGCCGCGGCACTCTCGCAGACGAGATTTCCCACGGCCTTATGGATAAGCCCGTTGTGTTCCGCAGCCATGGCGGCCGCGCGAGCGCCATTGCCGACGGCAGGCTGCACATAGACGTAGCGTTCCTGGGCGCCACCGTAAGCGACGAATTCGGCAACGCGAGCGGCGTTTGCCTGAATGAGAGCGTAAAGAGCGCGGCTGAATGCGGCAGCCTCGGCTATGCCAAGGTGGATGCTCAGTACGCCGACAAGGTAATAATAATCACCAATAATATAGTAGACTTCCCCAATGCCGCGGGCGGTATACCCGGCAACCAGGTGGACTACGTTGTTAAGGTTGATTCCATAGGCGACCCCTCCAAGATATCCGCGGGTGCCGCCCGTTTCACCAAGAATCCCCGCGACCTGATGATAGCCGAAAAGGCTGCCGAGGTAATAATTAAGTCCGGCTACTTTAAGGACGGCATGAGCCTGCAGACCGGCACCGGCGGCGCTTCCCTGGCGGTTACCCGCTTCCTTGCGGACGCCATGGTTGAGCAGGGCGTTAAGGCCCGCTTCGCGCTTGGCGGAATTACCGGCCAGATTGTTAAGCTGCATGAGCAGGGACTTATCGAAACCCTGCTTGACGTGCAGGACTTTGACGTGCAGGCCGCATCATCGCTTCGCAGCAACCCCAAGCACCACGAAATAGACGGCAATACCTACGCGAGTCCCTTCGACCGCGCCGCCGCCATCAATCAGCTTGACGTGGTTGTTCTGTCCGCGCTTGAGATTGACACTTCCTTTAATGTAAACGTGCTTGTTGGCTCAGACGGTATTATCCGCGGCGCAATAGGCGGCCATCCCGATACCGCCGCCGGCGCTAAGCTTACGGTTATAGTAACCCCCGTTATCCGCGGCCGTATTCCCTGCGTAGTGGATAAGGTAAGTACCCTTTGCACCGACGGCGCGAACTGCGACGTGCTGGTAACCGATGCAGGCGTTGCCGTTAATCCCGCCCGTCCGGAGGTTGCCGAGGCCCTCACAAAGGCCGGCGTGGTTCTTACAACCATAGAGAAGCTGAAGGAAGACGCCGAGGCGGTTGTCGGCAAGCCCGATCCCCTGCCGTTTGGTGAAAAAGTGGTTGCTCTTGTAACGGCTCCCGACGGCACCGTTATAGACGAAGTGCACGAGATCTGCGACTGATGAGCAATATTTCCCTTGAACAGCTCCTGCGCTCGCGCGATGAGCGATCAGAGTTTCAGCAGAAGCTTCTTAAAGAATGGCAGCTGCCGCTTGTGTCCTTTACTGTGAATATGCCGGGCCCCGACAAGCTTAACGATAGGAGCTTATACATATTCAACCGCGGCCGCGAGGCCATAAAGGAAGCCCTCTCGGGCAAGATAGTTTTCAGTGAGGAGCGTGAGCTTGCCACCGGCCCCGAAGGATATTACATAGTGAATATGGATCCTTCGGAACTGAAAAAAACGACGTGCGCCCTGGAGGACTCTACGGAGCTTGGCAGGCTTTACGATATTGATGTTATAGGGCCATCCGGTGGCGTAAGCCGCGAGGACTTAGGCCTTGAGATGAGAAGATGTTTAATATGCGGTATGCCGGGCGCGGCCTGCGCCCGCAACCGCACCCACAGTGTAAGCGAGCTTATTGAGGCCATAGACGGCATTATAAGCCGCAGCAAAGGAGAACAGCCTTGAGCTTTAACGATACGGAAATTCGTCCCCTGCCCCTGACGCTGAAATCCTGCAGGGAGCAGGTAACACGGTTTCTTGAATCGTTCGGTTTAAGGCCGGACAGCCTTGAGTACTATGCCGGTGTTTTCATAAACGATGAAATGGCGGCCGGAGGCGGATTTGACGGAAACGTTATAAAGTGCATTGCCGCAAGCGAGGAATACCGCGGCGAGGGACTTATAGGCACGCTTATGACGCACCTTAGGGAGCAGCTTGACCTGCTTAGCCGCCGCCACATGTTCCTTTTTACCAAGCCCGAGAACGAGGGCATATTCACAAGCCTTTCGTTCTATACCGTAGGCCGTGCGAAAAAAGCCATATTGCTCGACAGTGACCGCGCCGGAGTGCGCCGCTACTGCGAAAAGGCAAAGGTGTTTGACGGCGAGGCCGCGGCGATAGTTATGAACTGCAACCCGTTCACGCTGGGGCACCTTGAGCTGGTTAAACGGGCAAGCGAAGAAAACGAAAGGCTGTATGTATTCGTGGTTGAAGAGGACAAATCTTTTTTCCCGTTCGCGGACAGGCTTGAAATGGCCAAAGCCGCCTGCGCGGGCATGAGCAACGTGCGCGTGCTTGCGGGGGGACCCTATATGATATCCTCCGCCACGTTCCCAAGCTACTTTATAAAGGATCTTTCGGACGTTTCGCGCACATACGCCGAGCTTGACGCGAACATATTCGCCGAGCGCATAGCCCCCGCGCTGAACATAACGGCGCGCTACGTGGGCAGCGAGCCTACCGATGAGCTTACTTCGCTTTATAACGCAACGCTTCTTGATACACTGCCAAAGAAGGGCATAAACGTTCGCGTAATTGAGCGCAGATGCAGCGATGGTGTGCCTATAAGCGCATCCCGCGTTCGCGAGCTTATAAAGGCCGGCAGGCTTGAGGATTGCTCCTCTCTGCTGCCCGAAAGCTCAATTGAGCACATTCGCGCGATGGAGGTTTGCAGATGAGTGCGCATGATATAGCGCTTACGGCGCACGGCGCGCTTATCGCCGAGGTTAACGCAACGCCAAAGCCCGGCTTGGTGGACATGGCAAACACAGGAGCCCACAGCGACATGGACCGCGCGATGTTCATTCGCAGTGCGGACGCGCTGCTGCCATACTTTGAGGCCATGACCCAAACGAGCATGGATAATGCCGACAGGGACGAGGCGGAGGTTTTCGCATCGTTAAGAGCCCCGGGCATGGAGGCGGAAAAGGCCATGTACGCGGCTACGGGCGGCGTGAATACGCATAAAGGGGCGCTGTTCTCGCTTGGCATACTGTGCGCCGCGGCAGGAAGAGCCGAAGCGCTGAATGAACCCATAACGGTATCCTCACTCTGTGCCGCGTCCGCAAGGATGACGCGCGGAATATGCGGCCGGGAATGCGGCAGCGGCGATACCCACGGCCAAAGGGTATTCAAAAAGTACGGCGCGTTCGGCGTTCGCGGAGAGGCCGAAAGCGGCTTCGCAAGCGTTGCGCAATACGGCTACCCCGTGCTTAGGGATGCGCTCTCCCGCGGGCTTTGCGAAAACGAGGCGCACATACTGACTCTGCTCTCGCTTATGGCAAACGTTACGGATACAAACGTTCTTAACCGCGCCGGTGAGGAAGGCTCCGCACTTGTGAAAGCAGAGGCCGCAAAGCTTATAAACAATTTTTCGCTGCAAGGTGCAAGGGATCTTGATGATCTTCTTATCGCCAGGCACATAAGCCCCGGCGGATCGGCAGACTTGCTGGCAATAAGCATTTTTCTTTATCGTCTTTGCGATAAAAACAATAAATAACTGATTTTCAAAATAAAAAAAGAATCCCAATAGGAGGAAAGTCAAATGGTAGAAGTGATTAAAAAGGGCGCGTACTATCTTGGCGGCAAGCCGGTATTCGCGACCGAAGCCCAGGGTGTTGAGGCGCCCGACCAGGCCCGTGAAAAGACCATGGCGTACAAGATTATGCGCGCTCATGACAAGGGCACCGATCCCAAAAAGATGCGCATTAAGTTTGATGCGCTCGTATCCCACGACATTACCTTCGTTGGCATAATTCAGACCGCCAAGGCCTCCGGCCTGAAGGAATTCCCCATCCCCTACGCGATGACAAACTGCCACAACAGCCTTTGCGCAGTCGGCGGCACCATCAACGAGGATGACCACGCCTTTGGTCTTTCCGCCGCCAAGAAATACGGCGGAATATACGTTCCCGCCAACCAGGCCGTTATTCACCAGTACGCCCGTGAGCGCCTTGCCAAGTGCGGCGCCATGATACTGGGTTCCGACAGCCACACCCGCTACGGCAGCTACGGCACAATGGGCATAGGCGAAGGCGGCGGCGAGCTTGCAAAGCAGCTGCTCAGCAACACATACGATGTTGATGCTCCCCAGGTAGTTATGGTATATCTTGACGGCAAGCCCCGCCGCGGCGTAGGCCCCCAGGACGTTGCCATAGCGCTTGTTGCGGCAACCTTCCCCAACGGCGACGTAAAGAACAAGGTTCTTGAGTTTGTAGGCCCCGGCGTTAAGGAGCTTTCCAGCGACTACCGCATAGGCATAGACGTTATGACAACCGAAACTTCCTGCCTCAGCTCCATTTGGGAAACCGATGCGACTACCAGGAAGTATTATGAGACAATCGGCCGTCCCGAGGACTTCCGCGAGATGAAGCCCGAGGAAGGCGCTTACTACGACGCGGTTGTTCACATTGACCTTTCCAAGGTTGAGTGCATGATCGCTCTGCCCTTCCATCCCTCCAAGGCTTACAC
The DNA here is from genome assembly GCA_964600045.1 of uncultured Clostridium sp. Taxonomy (GTDB): domain Bacteria; phylum Bacillota; class Clostridia; order Christensenellales; family CAG-138; genus Phil1. The sequence continues at coordinate 5,885 of CAZRHS010000024.1, read as the reverse complement.
CATCAAGGAGCTGCAGGCTGATCCCGAAGGCATACTTTCAAAGATTGAGGCCGACTGCAACAAGCAGCTTGGCGGCAAGGTAACAATGGACCTTCGCCGCAACATAGTGGACGGCAAGGTTACCTGCGACCAGGGCGTTATAGTTGGCTGCTCCGGCGGCATGTACGAAAACATAGTTGAGGCCGCCGCCATACTGGACGGCAAGAGCATAGGCAACGGCTATTTCAATATGTCCGTATACCCCTCCTCCACCCCCATAAGCCTGGCCATAACCAGGGACGGTACCTCCGTAAAGCTTATGGAAGCCGGCTGCGTGCTTAAGCCCGCGTTCTGCGGCCCCTGCTTCGGCGCAGGCGACACCCCCGCAAACAATGCCCTGTCCATCCGCCACGCGACCCGCAACTTTGCAAACCGCGAAGGCAGCAAGCCCGGCAACGGCCAGATTTCCGCAGTAGCCCTTATGGACGCCCGTTCCATAGCCGCTACCGCCGCCAACAAGGGCGTTATCACCGCCGCTACCGATATAGATTACGAAGTACCCGAATTTGAGTATAAGTACGACGGAAGCGTTTACGAAAAGCGCTGCTACGAGGGCTTCGGCAAGGCCGATCCTTCCGTTGAGCTTCGCTACGGCCCGAACATTAAGGACTGGCCGCAGATGCCGCACCTTGAAGAGGATTTGCTGGTTAAGCTCTGCGCCGTTATACACGACCCCGTAACCACCACCGACGAGCTTATTCCTTCCGGCGAAACCTCCAGCTATCGCTCCAACCCCATAGGACTTTCCGAGTTCGCGCTCTCCCGCCGCGTTCCCGAGTACGTTGGCCGCGCCAAGGCCGTTCGTGCCCTTGAGGAGGCCAGGGAAGCCGGCAGCACCCCCGAGGAAGTGCTTGAAACCCTTAAGAAGGTTGGCGGCGATGCCGCAAAGACCAGCGTTGGCTCCTGCGTATTCGCAAACAAGCCCGGCGACGGTTCCGCGCGTGAGCAGGCCGCTTCCTGCCAGAAGGTTCTGGGCGGCTTCGCGAACATCTGCTACGAGTACGCCACCAAGCGTTATCGTTCCAACTGCATCAACTGGGGTATTGTTCCCTTCACCATGGATAAGGAAGTTGCGTTTGACTACGAGGACGGCGACTGGGTATACATCCCCGGCGTGCGCAAGGCCATAGGCGAAGGCACCGAGGAGCTTCCCGCCAAGGTTATAACCAAGGACGGCAAGATTAACGACATTACCCTTTACTGCAAGGGCCTTACCAAGGACGAAAAGCTTATACTTCAGGAAGGCTGCCTGATGAACTACTACGCCGCCGGTTACGGCAAAGCGTAAGCCTAAACAAAAAGTACAGAGAAAGAGGAGATTATCATGGAAAAGATAAAAATGACAACCCCGCTGGTAGAGATGGACGGCGACGAAATGACGCGAGTCCTTTGGAAAATGATAAAGGATAAGCTGATTCTTCCCTATGTTGATCTTAAAACCGAGTACTATGACCTGGGCCTGCTTAACCGCAACGCCACCAAGGACCAGGTAACCATAGACGCCGCCAATGCCAACAAGAAGTACGGCGTGGGCGTAAAGTGCGCCACCATCACCCCCAACAAGCAGCGCATGATCGAGTATCCCGAGCTGACCGAGATGTGGAAGAGCCCCAACGGCACCATCCGCTCCATACTTGACGGCACCGTGTTCCGTACCCCCATTTGCATCCCCGCCATCAAGCCGGTTGTAAAGAACTGGGAGAAGCCCATAACCATCGCCCGTCACGCTTACGGCGACGTGTACAAGTCCGTTGATATGTACACAACCGACCCCGGCGTTTGCACAATGACCTACAAGAGCGACATTACCGGCGAGGAGAAGACACTTACCGTTCAGAAGGTTAACGGACCCGCGGTATGGCAGGGCGCCCACAACAAGGAAAGTTCCATCCGCTCCTTCGCTAAGGCCTGCTTCCAGTACGCCATAGATACCAAGCAGGATCTTTGGTTCTCCACCAAGGATACCATCGCCAAGATTTACGACGGCGAATTTAAGAAGGTATTTGAAGAGGAGTTTGAGAAGGGCTACAAAGAGCAGTTTGAGAAGCTTGGCATAACCTATTTCTACACCCTTATAGACGATGCCGTTGCCCGCGTTATCCGCTCCAAGGGCGGCTACATCTGGGCCTGCAAGAACTACGACGGCGACGTTATGAGCGACATGGTATCCACCGCCTTCGGTTCCCTTGCCATGATGACCTCCGTGCTCGTTTCCCCGGACGGAAATTATGAGTTTGAGGCCGCCCACGGTACCGTTACCAAGCACTACTACAAGTACCTTAAGGGTGAATCCACCTCCACCAACTCCATGGCCACCATATTCGCCTGGTCCGGCGCGTTCAAGAAGCGCGGTGAGCTGGACAACCTGCCGGAGCTTGTGAAGTTCGGTGAAAAGCTTGAAGAGGCCTGCTTCGATACCCTTAACGACGGCATAATGACAAAGGACCTTGTAAACCTGGTAGAGCCCGGCTTCAAGGCCACCGCGGTAAGCTCCGAGGGCTTCCTCGATGCGGTTGCTGAGCGCCTTTCCGCTAAGCTTGCCTAATTAATTCGCGGCATACTCAAAGGAGCCGGGGACAACTCCCCCGGCTCCTATTTTGTTTAATATAAGTTTTACAGGTTCATATCGTCTATTTCGTCAAGCGCCTTTACAAGCGGGGCTATAGCGCGCTGCACCGTGCCTTCCTCAAAGGGATTTGAAAGATGCGCAAGCTTAAGCAGGCTAAGATACGGCAAACTGCCGCCGGCGCAGCAAAGCGTGTAATAATCCTTCCATGCCTGCTCTTTATCCTGCTGCATGCGGCCAAAGAACTCAAACGCGCCCATTGAGGCGAGAGTGTAATCGATATAATAGAAGGGGGACGTGAATATATGCAGCTTCTGCATCCAGAATCCGCCCTTTTCCATTATCTCCACGCCGTCGTAGTCACGATCGGGCAGATACTTCTTTTCAAGCTCCTTCCAGGCGGCGGTGCGCTCATCGGGCGTGAGGTCGGGATTTTCATACACTATATGCTGATATTCGTCCACGCAGCAACCGTAGGGTATAAACGTAAGCGCTTCCATCATGTGCGCGTAGCGGTGCTTTGTAACGCCCTCGCCAAAGAACAGCCCCAGCCAGGGATAAGCAAAGAATTCCATGGACATTGAGTGAATTTCGTTAACCTCGCTGGTGCTCCAGCAGTATTCGGCCAAAGGCTGATGGCTGCTTGCGGTAAACGCCTCAAAGGCGTGGCCGGCCTCGTGCGTAAGCACGCCCACATCCGCCGCGGAACCATTGAAGTTAGAGAATATATAGGGGGAATTATAGTCCGCGATAAACGTGCAGTATCCGCCAACGGCCTTATTGGGGCGGGTATCAAGGTCCATCAGCTCATGCTCGCGCATAAAGTCGAAGAACTCGCCCGTTTCCTTGCTCATCTCGTGATACATTTTGTTCGCCGCGTCCACCATAAAGTCCCTGTCGCCTATCGGGTCCGCGTTGCCGCTTGTGAAAAGCAGCTTTTCATCAAAGTAGCTGAGCTTATCTATGCCAAGGCGCTTTGCCTGGCGCTTGTGAAGCTCCGTACATACGGGCACGATATACTTAACGACCTGGTCACGGTATTTGGCAACCTCCTTTGAGGTATAATCCATGCGGCCCATGTTCATGTATCCAAGCGGGGTGAATGTATCAAAGCCCATGATCTTGCCCATTTTGTTTCTAAGATGCACAAGCTTATCGTAAATATCGCCAAGCTTCTGCTCATTATCGGCAAACCAGCCGGCCCACGCGTGGAACGCGCCGCGGCGAATATCCCTATCCTTGCTTTCCATGAATTTAAGAAGGCCGTAGTTATTGCACTCCTCGCCCTGATAGCTTACGCTCATGCCGGCGGTGAGGGCATTGTATTCGCTTACAAGCTTGTTTTCTTCCTGCATAAGCGGCACAAGCTCCGGCGTCATTCTCTTTACGGCAAGCTCCGCGTTCTTTATAAGCATTTGGCCGTATTTCTTTTCAAAATCATTCTTAAAGGGGGAAGCGAGCAGCGCCGCGCTCATCTTAACGCCAAGCTCCGAAAGAAGCGGCAGGGTTTCGTCCCAGTATTCCTGCTCCGCCTTATAGAATTCGTCCGCCGTATTGAGCGTGAAGCGGATTGAGGCAAGCGTATACATTGTTTCCACACTGCGGTTAAGCTTTTCGGATGCCATGTAGGTTTTCTCCGCCTGTTCAAAGCTTTCAGCGCCGTTCAGTTCCTCAATCAGCTTAAGCTGATCGGCCTTCAGCTGTTCAAAATCCGGTCTTTTGTATTCATATTCGCTGAATTTCATAAGCATGCTCCTTTTATGTGTTTTGTGTAAAAGCGCCTTAATCGGCTTTTCTTTATTTTATATCACGGCTATGGTATAATGCAAAATATATTTTACGTATTCCCGGAGGCTACCATGACCGCTAAACTGTATCATCAAAACGGCTGCACGCAGTGCGAGGCCAAGGTGCTGGACTGCCGCGCCAACGCGGACGGCACATTCGACATATTGCTTGACCGCACGGCTATTTATCCCGAGGGCGGCGGCCAGCTGAGCGACACAGGATATATTGACACGGCGCGCTGCACCCACGCGCGCGAGGATGCGGGCGAAATTTGGCACCGCTGCGACAGGGCGCTTGACATAGGCAAAACCGTTCAGGTTAAGGCGGACGAGCAGGTGCGCCTTGACCACACGCAGCAGCACACGGGAGAGCACATGCTTTCCGGCCTTGCGCACAGCATGTTCGGCTGCACAAACGTTGGTTTTCACATGGCGGAAGATGTTGTTACGGTGGACTTTGATAAGCCGCTTTCTTCCGAGCAGATAGCCGAGCTTGAGCTTAAAGTAAACGAGGCAATACAGCGCGATGAGCCAACCCGCACAATAACGATTACGCCCGAAGAATACGAAACCATAGAAATCCGCAAAAAGGCCAAGGGCTTAAAGGGCGAGATAACCGTTGTTTACGCGGGCGGCGTGGATTCCTGCACCTGCTGCGGCACCCATTGCCCGAGCGCGGGTCAGGTTGGCGTATTAAAAATACTTTCGCACATGAACTATAAGGGCGGCGTGAGGATAAGCTTTGTATGCGGCATGAGGGCCGTTAAATCAATGCAGCAGGACGGCGCGCGCATGGACGCGATTGCCCGCAGGTTCAGCACAAGCGCTGATAAGGCCGTTGACGCGGTTATAAAGCAAGGCGATGAGCTTTCCGCATTGAAGAGAGAGCTTAAAAGGCGCACGGACATGCTGCTTGGTTACCGTGCAAGCGAGCTTTGCTTAAATGCCGAGGTATGCGGCGGGGTACGCGCCGTGGTAACGCTTGAAGATGGGCTTGAGGCGAATGAGTTGGGTTTCCTTTGCGAAAAGCTTTGCGCTATGGGCGGCACTGTTGCCGTGGTGCTTGCGCAGAAGGGTGAAAACCTAAGCTACCGTGTGGCGCGCTCAACTGACGTTGGTTTGAGCATGCGCGAGCTTATACAGGCCGTAAACGCGCTCTTTGGCGGCAAGGGCGGCGGCAGGGACGACTCCGCGCAGGGCAGTGCCAAGCTTAGTGGCAGCGCCGCGGACAGCGTTGAGCAGCTTAAGGCATACCTCTGCCGCAGGCTGAAAGGGTAAAACATACTGCCGCGCAATCACCTTTTGTGATCGATGAGTAAATTTTACTTGCAAAGACAAACGAAATGGTGTATTATATCTAAGCGGCTTGCAGAGATGGCTGAGCTGGCTGAAGGCGCACGATTGGAAATCGTGTTTACGGGGAACCGTAACAAGGGTTCAAATCCCTTTCTCTGCGCCAAATAAAAAGCACCTGAACAAGGTGCTTTTTTGCG
>CAZRHS010000023.1:0-23846 GCA_964600045.1 uncultured Clostridium sp. | reverse complement strand
TAAGCGATATACTTGAAAAGAAGTAAATATATTATGCAGCTCAGCAGGGCAGGCATGACGCCTGCCCTGTTTTTCCGCTGCTTTGCCCAAGCGCTCTTGACGCAAAAGCGGCAAGGTTGTATGCTTACATTACAATATTTATTTTTATAAAGGAGAGCTTATGGAAACCAAGGATCTTACATACAAGCGCGCTTATGTTTGGGACAAGCTGAACGCCGATGAGCGCAAGGCCTGCATGGATATGGGCGAGGATTATAAGGCGTTTCTTAACGAAAGCAAGACCGAGCGCCGCTGCGCCGCGGAGATAATCCGCCGCGCCAAGGAAGCCGGATTTGTGTGCGTATGCGAAAAGAAAGAGCTTAAGGCCGGCGACAAGGTTTATTACAACAACCGCGGCAAGGCCGTTATGCTTGCCGTTATAGGCAAAGAGCCCCTTGAAAACGGCATGAACATAGTAGGCAGCCACATGGATTCCCCGCGCCTTGACATAAAGCAGAACCCCGTTTACGAGGCGGGCGGAACAACGCTGCTGAAAACGCATTACTACGGCGGAATAAAGAAATATCACTGGGTGGCTCTGCCCCTTGCCCTTTACGGAGTAATAGTAAAGGCGAACGGCGAAAAGGTTGAGATTGCCGTTGGCGACAAGTGCGGGGACCCCGTATTCTATATTTCAGACCTGCTGCCGCACCTTGCCAAGGACCAGGTAACCAAGACCCTTAGCGAAGGCATTGAGGGCGAAAACCTGAACATACTTATAGGCAGCCTGCCGCTTGACGATACCGAGGCTTCTGACAGGTTCAAGAAAGCCCTGCTCAACGTGCTCAACGAGCGCTACGGCATTACTGAGGAGGACTTTGTTTCCGCCGAGCTTGAGGCCGTTCCCGCCGGTTCCGCGCGCGATGTTGGCTTTGACCGCGGCCTTATAGTGGCGCACGGCCATGACGACCGCGTTTGCTCCTATGCTTCCCTTGCGGCTCTGCTTAAGGTTGAAAACCCCGAGCGTACTACCGTTGGCCTTTACGTTGACAAGGAAGAAATCGGCAGCGTTGGCGCATCCGGCATGCATTCAAGCTTTTTCAACAATATGGTTGGCGAAATGATAGCCCTTATGAACGGCGGAAACTGCTCCGACCTTTCAATAAGGCGCGCCCTTGCTCACAGCACCATGCTGAGCGCGGACGTTGCGGCGGCGTTTGATCCCAACTATCCTTCCGTTGGTGACGACGCTAACTTTGCCAATCTCGGCCAGGGCATAGCGATTGTTAAATACACCGGCTCCCGCGGCAAGAGCGGCGCCAACGATGCCTCCGCCGAGCTTGTGGGCAAGGTTCGCAAGCTTTTCAATGAGCACGGCGTGGTTTACCAGACCAGCGAGCTTGGCAAGGTTGACCAGGGCGGCGGCGGAACCATAGCCTACATAATGGCCAACTACGATATGGATGTTCTGGACGCGGGCGTTGCTATGCAGAGTATGCACGCTCCCTGGGAGATAGTATCCAAGGCGGACGTGTACATGACCAGCCGCGCTTACGGCGAATTCTTTAAGAATTACAGATAATTTACGGCTTTTATGACGGGGCTGCCGCCGATCGCGGCGGTCCCGTTTTTTATGTACGGCCGATATAAATTTTGTATAAACTGTAAATAAAGCTTGAAACACGTCGGCTTTGCTTGATAGGGGCCGCGCGTTTGGCTATAATTAGTCATAACATACTTTAATAGGAGTATATGCTATGCGAATAGGACAATTCAGCGAAAGCTTTCTTCCGATAGTTGACGGCGTTGGCCGCGTGGTTTACAGCTATGCCAACGGCCTTGCGAAAACCGGTGACGAGTGCTACGTTATAGCGCCGCAGAACGATACCGGATACCGCGGGGGCTACCCCTTTGAGCTTATTGATTACACGGCAAGCCCCGTTATAGGCACCCCGCAGTACAGGGCAGGCCTTGCGGTGCTTGATAAGCACTATATGGACCGCATGGATATGATTCAGCTTGATGTTTGCCATGCGCACACGCCGTTTTTCGCGGGTCAGGAGGCGCTTAGAATCTGCTCCAAGTACAATCTGCCGCTTGTGGGCACATTCCATTCAAAATATTATGATGATTTTTACAAGGCGACCCATGCGGAGCTGCTGGCGAACATAGGCGTTAAATTCGTTGTTGATTTTTATGATCGCTGCGACGAGGTTTGGACGGTAAGCAAGTCCTCCGCCGACGTGCTGCGCGATTACGGCTACACCGGGAAAATCATAATAATGGAAAACGGCACGGAAATGCGCCCGGTAAAGCCGGAGGACAGGCAGGCCGCGATAGAGCATTTTCATATTGACGAAAGCAACCCGGTATTCCTGTTTGTAGGCCAGATAAACTGGAAAAAGGGAATACTTCGCCTGCTTGAGGCGGCGGCGTATCTTAAGGCGCGCGGAGAGCGCTTCAGCGTGGTGCTTGCGGGTCAGGGCCCGGACGAGGACGCCATTAAAGCGAAAGCGAAGGAAATGAACGTATATGACACGCTTGTTTTCACGGGCCATATTATGGATACCCATCTGCTTGACGGGCTTTATCAGGCGGCTACGCTTTTCACGTTCCCTTCGCAGTACGATACGTTTTCGCTTGTTATACGCGAGGCGGCAGCCATGTACACCCCCGGCGTTGCGATAGAAGGCTCCGCGCCCGCGGAACCGATAGTGCATGGGCAAAACGGACTTATATGCCCGGACGACGGCGAAAAGCTGGGCGAACTGCTGCTTAAATATATGCACGATACCGATGCCCTTACGCGCATGGGTCAGGCCGCGCACGACACCATCCCCCACGACTGGGACAAGGTTATAGCCAGCGCGCACGACCGCTATGCCGCGCTTGCCGCCCGCAGCGGAGAGGCCGAAATGGCCGAACGCCACGCGCGCATAAAAGAAAAGCTTCAGGAGCGCAGAGAAAAGCTAGCCTCTTACTTTGGCCTGAAGCAATAATCCAAATAATATTTAAGGCGTGGGAACAGCTCCCGCGCCTTATTTTTATATTTTACCCGTCAGCTTATAATACGCGAGCGCAATCGATTCGCGCATATAATTATTCATGGCCGTGTACCAAACATCCTTCGCGCCGAAGCCATCCGCCTCTATGCCCTGCTTTTTAGCCACAAGCTCCGCCCGGAGAACATGAAAATTGGTTGTGACAAAGGCTATTTTGGCGCCGTTCGGGAAAAGAGAATTTATTATCTCATTTGAAAACCTAAAGTTCTCCTCCGTGCTTTCGGATTTATCCTCCTCTATTATTCGCTCGGCCGCGATGCCCTTTTGCACCATGTATTTACGCATGGCCTCGGCCTCGCTTACGCTTTCGCCCTGCCCCTTGCCGCCGGACACTATGGCTATCGTGTTCGGGTTTTCGTTAAGATATTCTATGGCCCTGTCCAGCCTGTAGCTTAATGTTAACGAAACCCTGTTTCCATGCACCGCGCAGCCCAGAACTATAAGCGCATCCGCCCCGTCCTCCGGCTCTTCATGCGCGGATGTGAATATCATGCCGCCGATAATTATCATAAACAGGAAAACCGCCGCGTACGCGCCGAAAAATGCGTATCTTAGCCAAGGCGCGTTTTCGGTAAGCGCTCTTAATCGATCAAAGAATATGCCCGCTATAAGAAGAGGTGCGCCGAGTATCGCAGGCAGTATTATACCCAGATTAAGGTTTGACCATATTGAGAAAACGGCCGTATCGGCAATGCCGAGTATGCCAATTACGATCATGGCAATTCTGAGCGCCTTCATTTTGCCTCCTCCGCCGCATTTGAGGTTGTGTTCGCCATGGTAGTGCCTATAAGAATAAGCGCCGTGGCAATGCCCTGAAGCAGGCTGAAGGGATCGCCCAGTATAAGCACGCCGGAAATTACGCTTGTAAGCGTTGTAATGCCGGAAAACGAGCTTGTGCGGTTAGCGCCTATTTGCGAAATGCCGTATGTATGCATCATAAACGCGGCCACCTGGCAGCCGAGCGCCAGATAAAGTACGGCTATAAGGAACTGGGAATCGTTAAAGGGCAACGTTATATATTCAGTAAGCGTGCCGCCTTTTATATGCTCAACAAGGGCGCACAGCGTAAACACAACCGCACCCACAACGGCCATTATGTATGTTTTTTCAAAGCTTGAAAATTCCTCCGCCTTGCGCGCGGCTATTGCGTAGCCAACGTCTCCTATAACGGCAACGAAAAGCATTGCGTAGCCAAGCGGATTAAGCGAAGCGGTAAAGCCCTTTACAAGGGCTATGCATATTACGCCCGCTATGCTAAGCACAATGCCTATTACCTGAAGCCTTGTGGGTTTTTCTTTTAATACAACGGCGCTGAATATAAGCACGAATATGGGAATTACGGCGATTATCGTGCCGCTTTCGCTTGCGGTTGTAAGCTTCATGCCCACGCTTTCGCCTATAAAATAAACAATCGGCTGAAACACGGCCATGGCAAGCACGGTGCCGAACCGCTTGCCCTTAAAATTAAGCTTCATCACGCCGCAAAGAGCCAATATGCTCATAACTATAAGCGCGGTTACAAAGCGCCAGCTTAAAAGCGTGAACGCGGAAACGCGGTCCACCGCCCCCTTGGTGAAAAGGAAGCTGAAACCGAAAAGCAGGCTTGCGGCAAGCGTTGAAAGCATGCCGAGCATTTCATTTTTTGATGCAATCTTCTTCATGGCTACAGTATAGCATAAAAAGAGCCACGTTTATCGCATTTGTGTAAATGTTGTTAAATTTGTCAATATATGGCCGGTTGATTGCCAAAAGGCCTTGTTTCATGCTACAATAATATGGATTACGCAAGAAAGGCGACAACCATGGGTTTTATGGATAAACTGCTGGGCAACACCAGCGAGGCCAAGCTGAAAAAGCTTGCGCCATTGGTAAAGAAAATAAACGACCTTGAACCGGAAATGCACGCGCTTAGCGATGCGGAGCTGCGCGCGAAAACGGACGAATTCAAATCCCGCCTGGCAAACGGCGAAAAGGAAGACGATATACTGCCCGAAGCGTTCGCCGTTGTAAGGGAAGCGGCCACGCGCACGATTGGCCAGCGCCATTTCGACGTTCAGCTTTACGGCGGCATAGTGCTGCACCGCGGCAACATTGCCGAGATGAAAACGGGCGAGGGCAAAACCATTACGGAAACCCTGCCGGCGTACCTTAACGCGTTAAGCGGGCACGGCGTGCATATAGTTACCGTTAACGACTATCTTGCCAAGCGAGACGCCGCATGGATGGGCAAGATTTACCGTTTCCTTGGGCTGAGCGTGGGCTGCGTTGTGCACGAGCTTTCAAACGACGAGCGCCGCAAGGCCTATAATTGCGACATTACATACGGCACGAATAACGAGTTTGGCTTTGACTACCTTAGGGACAACATGGTGGTTTACCGTGAGCAGATGGTGCAGCGTGAGCTTAACTACGCCATAGTTGACGAGGTTGACTCCATACTTATCGACGAGGCGCGTACACCGCTTATCATATCCGGCACAGGCGAAAAGTCCACCGATATGTACGCCAAGGCAGATCGCTTTGTAACCAGGCTTGTTCGCGGCGAAAACGTTGAAAAGCTTTCCAAGGCCGATGCCATACTGGGCGAAACTCAGCAGGAAAGCGGCGACTATATGTGCGACATAAAGGCGCGCACCGTTGCCCTTACCCAGCAGGGTCAGCGCAAGGCGGAAGCGTTCTTCGGCATAGACGATATATCCGACGCGGCAAATACCGAAATAAACCACCATATTATACAGGCCCTTAAGGCGCACGCCCTATTCACAAGGGATAAGGACTACGTTGTGCAGAACGGCCAGGTGCTTATAGTTGACGAGTTTACCGGCCGCCTTATGATAGGCAGGCGATACAGCGACGGACTGCATCAGGCACTTGAAGCAAAGGAACACGTTAAGGTTGAGCGGGAAAACAAAACCCTTGCGACAATTACGTTCCAGAACTACTTCAGAATGTATCATAAGCTTGCCGGTATGACCGGTACGGCTAAAACCGAAGAAGCGGAATTCCAGTCCATATACTCATTGGACGTTATGGAAATACCCACCAATAAGCCGCTTATGCGCGTTGACAACAACGACGTTATATACGGCACCGAGCGCGGCAAGTTCAACGCGGTTGTTGACGAAATAGTTAAGGTGCACGCCACGGGTCAGCCCATACTTGTGGGCACCATATCGGTTGAGAAGAGCGAAATGCTAAGCGACATGCTTACCCGCCGCGGCATAAAGCACCAGGTATTAAACGCCAAGCTGCACGCCAAAGAGGCGGAGATAGTGGCCCAGGCAGGCAGTCTCGGCTGCGTTACAATAGCCACCAACATGGCCGGCCGAGGCACGGACATACTGCTTGGCGGCAACCCGGAGTTTTTGGCCAAGCGTGAGCTTAGGCAAAACGGCATGGACGAGCTGCTTATAGAGGCCGCGACCGGGCACGAGGAAACGGATGACGACAGCATAATCGAAGCCCGCGCCGAGTATAACGAGGCTTATAACAGAATTAAAAAGGATACCGACAAGCAGCACGATGCCGTTGTGGCCGTTGGCGGTCTTCACATTATAGGTACGGAAAGGCATGAGTCCCGCCGCATAGACAATCAGCTTCGCGGACGCGCCGGCCGCCAGGGAGACCCCGGCTCCACGCGCTTCTATGTTTCGCTTGAGGATGAGCTTATGCAGCGCTTCGGCGGCGAACGCATAAAGCTTATGATGCAGCGCATATCCCCCGAGGACGATATGCCTTTGGATATGAAGCTGCTTTCAAAGCAAATTGAAAGCGCGCAGAAGCGCGTTGAAACGCATAACTTTGAAATAAGGAAGAACGTTCTTCAGTACGACGACGTTATGAACAAGATGCGCGAGATAATCTATTCTCAGCGCCGCCGCGTACTTATGGGCGAAGATATTCACGATTCCATAATGGAAATGGTGAACGAAAGCGTTACCGCAAAGCTTGACCAGTGCGCAAGCGCGAGCGTTTCAAGCGGCGAATGGGACATGATGGCGCTTTACAGCGAGCTTAGTCAGCTGCTTGGCGCGGACTTTACCGGCCAGCTGCACGGCATAACATCCCGCAAGGAGCTTGAGGAGAAAACAACCTCTCTTGTGGATGCGCTTTACGCCAAGAAGGAAGCCGAAATATCCGGCGCCGGCATAGACATGCGCGAGGTTGAGCGCGTGGTACTGCTTAAGGCCGTTGATTCGCACTGGATGGACCATATAGACGCTATGGACCAGCTTAGGCAGGGCATAGGCCTGCAGGCATTGGGCCAGAAGGACCCGGTTGTTGCCTACCGCAACATGGGCTTTGATATGTTTGACGAAATGGTGCTTGGCATACGCGAGCAAACCGTTAGGAACCTGTTCCACGTTACGGTTCGCCTTGCCCCGCAGCAGCGCGAGCAGATTGCCAAACCCGTTGAGGTTTCCGGCGACAACAAGCCCCAACCCAAGCGCACGGACAAAAAGCCCGGCCGCAACGATCCCTGCCCCTGCGGCAGCGGACTGAAATACAAAAATTGCTGCGGAAGAAACTGATTTTTCGCGGTAAATATAAAAAACACAAAAAGAAGGATGTGATTAGCAGTGATCCAACTGGATGAAACCCGGCAGCAGCTTGCCGCGGCGGTTGAAACGCTGAAAGAGGCAGGTGGCTCTCTTTGACCTTGCTTCATTAAGCAAGGAAAAAGCCGAGCTGGAGGCCGAAATGGGCAAAGAAGGCTTCTGGAACGACGTTGAAAACGCTAACAAGGTAAACCGCCGCATGAAAGGCATAAGCGCAAAGCTTGATAAGTATAATCATCTTATGAGCCGCTGCGAGGACCTTGAGGTGCTGATGGACATGGCGGACGAGGAAAACGACGAAAGCCTTGTGCCGGAGGTGCAAAGCGAGTTTGTATCGCTTGAAAAAGACATAGAGGCTCTTAAGCTTGAAGCCCTGCTTAAGGGACCGTACGACAGTTACAATGCCGTATTGAGTCTGCACGCGGGTGCCGGCGGAACCGAGGCGCAGGACTGGGTAAGTTTGCTTTACCGCATGTATACCCGCTACTGCGAAAAGAAGGGCTACAGCGTTAAGGTAATAGACTATCTTGACGGCGAAGAGGCCGGCATAAAGAGCGTTACTTTCGAAGTGGACGGCGACAATGCCTACGGCTATCTTAAGGCCGAAAAGGGCGTTCATCGCCTGGTAAGAATTTCCCCGTTTGATTCATCGGGCAGAAGGCACACAAGCTTTGCTTCCCTTGACGTTACGCCTATATTTGACGACGATACGAACGACGTTGAAATAGATATGGACGACCTGCGCATAGATACATACCGTTCCGGCGGCGCGGGCGGACAGAACGTTAACAAGGTCAGCTCCGCTATCCGCATAACCCATATTCCCACGGGAATAGTTGTGCAGTGCCAGAACGAGCGCAGCCAGCTGCAGAATAAGGAAATGGCAATGCGCATACTGAAGGGCAAGCTGATGGAACTGGCCGAGCAGGAGCGCATGGCACAGATGAGCGAAATAAAGGGCGAAATGAAGCGCATAGAATGGGGCAGCCAGATCCGCTCCTATGTATTCCAGCCCTACACGCTTGTTAAGGACCACCGCACGGGCGAGGAAAACGGCAACATTCAGGCCGTTATGGATGGCGATATAGAAAACTTTATAAACGCCTACCTTGCAAAATCCTGATAAATAGCACTAAAAAAGGAGCCTCACAGCAGGCTCCTTTTGATTATTCGTTTTTATTCGTCGAAAAGATGCGGCAGCGCCTTGCTTTTGCTTATAACAACATAAAGCGCAGTGCCCACAACTATGCCCACAAGCCCCTGCGCAAGGTTGCCCGGTATGCTTGCCGCGGCACCCCAACCGCTGCCCAAAAGCCAAGCGGCATACACAAAATAGAGCAGCGCCATAACAATTTCCGCGACAATGCCGCTTATCACAAGCGCCAGTATAAGCCGTCCGGTGCCCTGCCCCTTTTTGCGCCTTAAAAGCTTAAACAGTGCGTACGCTATAAGCGCGACAACCGCCTTTATTATAAGCGTTCCCGGAGCGTATTGCGGATAGGCGGCCAATATATCCGCCAGCATGCTGCCTATACCTGCCGCGGCAACTCCGTAAACCGGGCCAAGTATCCAGCCGCACATAAGCACAACCGCGTCCCCCAGATTGACATAACCCTGCATAGGCGAAGGGATACGTATTATCATGGTGGCAACGCAGGCAAGCGCGGCCATCATCGCCGAAACGATTATTTTATAAAGCTTTTCATTCTTCATTTCAGATGCAGCCCTTTTCTTCAGTTAATTACGAGCGTTTTCACGCTCCGCGTAATATAATATCACACAATCAAAACAAGTAAAATACCCATTGTTTATCCCGATATAATCGCCGTTAATAAGGCGGCACAAAAAAGGGAACCGCCGAAGCGATCCCCGTAAATAAATATGAGCAAGCAATAAGCCGGGTTCTGTCGGCCGGTAAAACCGGCGTGCGGCCATCTATCTTGGCACGGCGTTGCCGCCGCACTCGCGCGATTATCAGGAGCCTGACGGGCCGCCATTTCTGCGCAAATGCGCATGCGCTCCCATTCCAATCTTGCACCGGGTGGGGTTTACAGGACGAAACGGTTACCCGCCCCGCCGGTGAGCTCTTACCTCGCCTTTCCATCCTTACCGCGTAAAGCGGCGGTATATCTCTGTTGCACTATCCCTGGGGTCGCCCCCGCCGGACGTTATCCGGCACCCTGCCCTGCGGAGCCCGGACTTTCCTCATGCGGATGATCCATAGGATTCCGCACGCGACCGCATGGCTTACTCAAAACTTTATTATCTTTTCTATGCGTAAAGTATTCTGCCGCAGTTTTCGCATTCCACAATGCCCTCGCCCGAGGCCACCCGCTTAACGGTGCTTGTGGGAAGGGACATATTGCAGCCGGAGCATTGGTTGTTTTCAACCTTTGCCATTGGCATTGCGTAGCGCCCCTTTATGCGCTTATACTTGCTGAGCAGCTCCGCATCAACCGCCTTTGCCGCCTCATCCGCGGCAGCCTTTGCCTTGTCAAGCTCCGGCTTCGCGTCCGCGGCCTCCTGCTCGCATTCAGCCTTTGCCGCGTCGTATTCCTTCTTCGCCTTTGCCGCCTTGGCATAAGTGTCTTTATATTCGGCGGCGGACTTTTCTATTTGGGTTATGGCATCGAAAAGTTCTTTCCTCGCGTTCTCGGCCTTTTTCATTATGCCCTCAACGTTTCTGCGGGATTCGGTCATTTCCTCTGCCGTGCATTCATCGTCTTCCAGCATTATTTTGAACTCGCCAACCTCAAGTTCATACTTATGCTCCAGCTCATCAACCTGCGACTGAAGCTTATCAATGGTCTGCTGGCGACCTTCCAATGTCTTCTGTATTCCGGCTATGGCGTTCTGCTGTTCCTTAAGGAACGCGAACAGCTTATTCAGCTTTTGCCTTGCGGGCGTTGATTTAAGCCTGTTCTCTATTTTTCCGGCTTCCAGCTCCGCCTGCTGGTACTGCCAAAGAGCATCCAGTTTGTTCATGCTTCGTACCTCCAAAATCTATAATTCACGCAAAAGGTCTTATAAACATCCTCCGTGCAAATCAAATTTTTCTGAGTGGGCCGTATTCACACTCACTCACTTTATATTGTACATCATCCCCGGCGCAATGTAAACGATTTATAAGTGCGCTCAATACGGTTTTCTCCGTTTCATAATGCCCCGCGTCTATAAGGCAAAGCCCCATTTCCCGCGCATAAAGCGCCTCGTGATGCCTGCACTCGCCCGTTACGAACACATCCGCGCCCGCGTCATGCGCTGTCTGGGCATATTCACCCGCGGCGCCGCCTATAAGGGCAACCTTTGATATTATTTTCTCCTCGTCCCCTGTTACACGTACGGCGGTATTAAGCCTTTCCTCAACCGTTTTAGCAAAATCGCCAAACCTCACGGGCTTTTCAAGCGTTCCTATTCTGCCTAAGCCATCTTCTCCCATGGGTACGGCGTTCTTCACGCCGAGAGTTTCAGCAAGCGCGTCGTTTACGCCGCCGTTTGCCGCATCAAGATTTGTATGGGCGGCAAAAAGGCCTATTCCGTGCCGTATAAGCATATATGCGCCGGCAGTCGCGGGATCGTCCGGGGATATGCGCTTCGTTCCCCGGAAGAACACGGGATGATGCGTAAGCATAAGGTCGGCACCCCACTCTATCGCCTCGCGGGCGGTTACGGTGGAGCAATCGAGCGCCACAAGCACGCGCTTTATCTCCTGCTTTTCAGGCCCTATCAGCAGGCCAACGTTATCATAATCCATTTTAAGCTCGCTTGGAGCTATCGCCTGCATCTTTTCCATAAAATCGGATATGCGCATGTTTCTTCTTCCTTTCGTGTTCTATCTTAGCCTTACGCTAACCTCTCCGGTTGATATATGCTCGGTTTCGCCGCCATCAAAGCTGACCACAAGGCGGCAATCGTCGTCTATTGCAACCGCTGTGCCCTCTCGGGTGCCGCTCGGGGCTATTACGGCAACGCGTCTGCCCGTAACCAGGCTGCGGCGCCTATATTCGTCAAGAAAATGCCCTTCATTAAGCTTTTCGTATTCCGTAAAAAGCTCTTTTAAGAAGGCCGCCGCAAGCTCGGGCCTGTGCTCGGCCGTTTCACTTTCATGGAAAAGCGCGCCAGCGACGCCGCGTATATCCTCCGGAAATCCTCCCTTGGGTTCCGTTATGTTCACGCCCGCGCCTATTACAACATAGTCGGTTACGGCGTTTTCATCAAAGGCGCTTTCGCACAGTATGCCGCAAACCTTTTTGCCGTTTATGAATATATCGTTAACCCACTTTATTTGAGCATCCTTGCCGCTTATGCGTTCAACGGCCTTTGCCATGGCAACTGCCGCCATAGCCGTTATATGCACGGCGTTTTCTGCGGCAACGCGCGGTCTTAATAGCACGCTCATATAAAGCCCGTTCGCATCGGAATAAAAGCTTCTGCCAAGCCTGCCGCGGCCCGCCGTCTGCCGCTCGGCTATTATAACCGTGCCTTCTTCAGACCCCTCGCGGGCAAGCTTTTTAAGATAGGTATTGGTTGAGTCAAGCTCGGCGAATATGCTTATATCAAGCTTTTTCGCTGTGTCGTTTGGGCAGCGGCAAAGTATGCTTTGGCGGTTAAAGCTTGTCATATCAATGTATTATATGCGTTGCTTTGTATTTTTCGCGCTCATATTCGGGCACAAGGCTGCCGCCGGTGGCCCAGGCGATATGAACTGCGTTCTTCATGCGGCTTTCAAGTCCGTGGGCATGGATGTATTTCTCGCCTTCCTCAAACGTGTAAAGCGCGACAGGGCCGGCAAAAGCGGCGCATGCCGAGGGCTCCGCGAAAAGGTTTTCGCTTTGGATAAGGGAACGCATATAGTCGAAAAGCATGCCGTCCTCAACGGTTGCTTCGCCGCTCAAAAGGCCGCGCATAACCTTGCCCACAAAGCCGCTCGCGCGACCAACGGCAAGGCCGTCCGCCTCGGTTTTACCGGTAAGGCCTATATCCTGCACGCAAATTTTATTATCAAGCCCGCTCGCCATGCCGAGCAGCATGCAGGGTGCCTGGGTAGGCTCAACAAAGAACACGTGCACATTGTCACCAAATATGTTCTTAAGTCCGAATGTTACGCCGCCGGGGCCTCCGCCAACGCCGCAGGGTAAATACACAAACAACGGATGCTCCGCATCAACGGTTATGCCCTGCGCGTCAAGCTGAGTTTTCAGCCTGCCCGCCGCAACACTGTATCCCATAAAGAGATCCTTTGAGTTTTCATCGTCCACAAAGTAGCTCATCGGGTCAGCTTCGCTGGCCTTACGGCCCTGCTCAACGGCGGCCGAGTAATCACTGGGGTATTCTATAACCGTAACGCCCTTCTGGCGCAGAAGAGCCTTTTTCCACTCACGCGCATCAGCACTCATGTGCACGGTTGTGCGGAAACCGAGCGCCGCGCTCATAACGCCTATCGACAGGCCCAGATTGCCGGTTGACGCAACCTGCAGAGAATACTGAGAGAAAAACTTTTTGAAGCTTTCGTCGGCAAGCTTTGAGTAATCATCGCTTTCCTTAAGAAGGCCCGCCTGCATGGCAAGCGTTTCCGCGTGCTTAAGCACCTCGTATATGCCGCCGCGCGCCTTTATGGAGCCGGATATGGGCAGATCGCAATCCCTTTTAAGATAAAGCCTGCCCTCAATGGGCGCGAAGTATTCTTCTTTAAGCCTATTAAGCATTTCGGGTATTTCCGTAAGCGGGGACTCTATAAGGCCCTTCGCGCTCTCCGTTTCCGGGAACGCACGCATTATGTACGGCGCGAAGCGCTTAAGCCTTGCCTCAGCGTCCTGAGTATCCTTTTCGGTTATGTCAAGCTTGCTGAGCGCGCTCTTCGTTTCGCTGAGTCCGGGATTGAGCCACAGCAGGGATTCAGCGCAGGTAAGCCTATTCAATACAGGGTCTTTTATGTTTTCCATAATAATCCTCCAAACTTTTATCCAGTATAATTATAATGCATTTTCTCAAATAATAAAAGTATCTGAAATTTCATTAAAAGAGCATAAAAATCCCGCATAGGTGCTGCCCTGTGCGGGATTGAAATTATATTGTTTTGTATTATCAGTCCGCGCTTGTTGCGGCGGTGTTATACCCTTCGGTAAACGTGATAAACTCCTTATCGGAAAACTTTTGCTTAAAGGTGGCCTTTTTATCATCATCCAAATCCCTTATTTCCACAACAAGGGTGTTCTTTTCTTCATCAACATACATACTGCCGATTGATGAATACAGTTCCTTTATCGCAAGTTCTGCGGCGGATAAGGTTGACTCGTCCGCATCATCAGAATACTTATCCTTCATCGATTCATACTTTTCAACTATTCTCTCCTGCTCCTGTTCAAGCTCATCATACGTATATTCAACGGTTTTGATAATAACATCGTCGTTGCCCGTATACTTCTGAACCAAATTGCTGTTCATATCATAATCATTCGTTACGCAGACAACCAGATTGCCGTCGCCGTTAATGTACGCCCCGCCATAGCAATCACTCAATTCATTTTCAGCGTTTTCCAAATTATCCAAAAGCCGTACGTACTGTTCACTTGCCGCCGCGGTATCGTTCGTCTGCGGTTCCGAAGCCGCTTCCTTTGCAGCGCAACCTGTTATGATGACAGAGCAAAGCGCTGTTAATGACAGCAGAATTATTATAAACCTCTTCATGGTAAAATCTCCTCTCTTTATTCTATATACAATACACGTTTATCGTGCGTAAAAAGTTGCGATATTCACAACGAAAAATCAAAAACCGCCGCAGCCGCTCACGTCTGCTTAATCGAATTATATTATGCCGTCTATTTACTGTAAAGGCCCATCCAAACTTTGTTGAAATTTCACGGTTTCGCCTTTGTTTTATGTAGCTTTTCCCGCCCGCTGTATTGTATTATAATATATGCATAATATCCGAACGGAGCAGAGCGCAATGATAAATAAACAAAATCTTTACAATAACCTTGCCCGTCTTATGGCGGCGCCGAGCATATCCGGCACGCCGGACGAAACAAAGGGCGCTGAAGTGATAATCAAAATGCTTAAGGAGCTTGATTATTTCAAGGCGCACCCGGAAAACGTGTTCACCGTGCCGGTTGAGGGGGATTCTCTTAACAGGAGCATAGTTGCGGCGTTTATGCAGTCGCCCCGCCAAACCGAGGATACCATTATACTTACCGGGCATTACGATGTGGTGGACGTTGACGAATACGCTCAGCTTAAGGACATAGCGTTTGACCTTGACGCGATAACAAAGCGCATGAACGAGCTCCCCATGAGCGAGGATTGCAGGCGCGATCTTGAAAGCGGGGACTGGCTTTTCGGGCGCGGCTGCGCGGACATGAAATTCGGCCACGCGCTTATAATAGAGCTTTTAAGGCATTACGGAGAAAGCCCTGATGAGCTTAACGGAAACCTTCTTTACGTTGCCGTATGCGGTGAGGAAACAAACTCCGAAGGTATGCTTGCCGCGGCGCCGTTTTTCAATAAATTTGCCGAGGAACGCTCGCTTAAATACCGGGCGCTGCTGCTTGCCGAATGCTATCTTAATGACGACATGGAGCACGACCCCACGCACTATATTCACTACGGCGCCACGGGAAAGGTTATGCCGCTTTTCTTCATGGCCGGCAAGGGCAGCCACGCCGACGAGCCTTTCGTGGGGCTTGACGCAAACGCCCTGAACGCCGCGCTTTATTCGCGCCTTGCGCTTAATACGGACTACTGTGAATCCGCCCGCGGCGAGTGCACCCCGCCCGCCGTATGCCTTAAAATGAAGGATCTTAAGGCGAATTACTCCGTATCCGTTCCTATGTATGCCGTTTCTTATTACAGCCTGCTTACGCTTGATCTTGATCCGGACGGCATAATAAGCCGCCTTAAGGCTATCGCGACGGACGCGTTTGAGGACGTACTTGAAAAGCGCAGAGAGAACCTTGAAAAATACAAAAAGATAATGCCGCATCCGTTCACAACGCGGGATTTTACCCCGCTTGTTATGACATATTCAGAGCTTTACGCTTTGGTTAAGGCGGAGCACGCTGACATTGACGAGGAGCTTAAGCGGCTTGTTGATTCGCTTTCGGCTAAGGGATGCGAGCTTCAGGACATAGGCATAGAGATAGTGCGCCGGGTATACGAGCTTTACAGCGCAAAGCAGCCCATGATAATAATTGCGTTCATTCCGCCCTATTATCCGGACGTATATATGGATACAAGCGATCCTGACGCAAAAAAGCTGCTTGATTCCGTAAAGGACGTTATAGCCTACGCCGAAAAGGAATGCGGCGCTACTCTTGCCCTTAAGGACTACTATATGGGCCTTTCGGACATGAGCTATACCGGCCTTGGCGAGGGCGGGAACTACGAGGCGCTTTTCAACAACCTTGCGGGAGCGAATCTATGCTACAATTTCCCGATAGGTGAGCTTAAAAAGCTGCGGGTTCCGGGCATAGTTCTGGGCGGCTGCGGCAAGGATTTTCACCAAAGTACCGAAAGGCTAAATGTGCCGTACAGCTTTGATGTTGTGCCAAAGCTGTATATTCGCATAATAGACGATATTTTTGCAAAATAAGCTTAATTAATTCCGAAAAGGAGGATTAAATCATGATAACAAACGTTACAAAGGACATTTTATACGTTGGTGTAAACGACCACGACGTGGACCTGTTTGAGGGCCAATATGTTGTGCCAAACGGCATGGCGTACAATTCCTATGTTATATTGGACGAGAAAACAGCCGTTATGGACACGGTTGACGCTCGCTTTGGCGAAGAATGGCTGAACAATGTTGAAGAAGCGCTCGGCGGGAGAAAACCCGATTACCTTGTTGTGCAGCACATGGAGCCGGACCATTCGGCGAATATAGCCAACTTCATATCCGCTTATCCGGAGGCTAAAATAGTAGGCAACGCCAAAACATTCGGCATGATCGAAGACTTTTTCGGAAGCGTTGTAAGCGAGGATAAAAAGGTTAGTGTGGCAAATGGCGAAAGCCTGAGCCTTGGCGAGCACACGCTTACGTTTGTGTTCGCGCCCATGGTACACTGGCCCGAGGTTATGGTAACATACGATGCTAAGGACAAGGTGCTTTTCTCCGCGGACGGTTTCGGCAAGTTCGGCGCGCTTGACGCGGACGAGGAATGGGACTGCGAGGCAAGGCGATACTACATAGGCATAGTCGGCAAATACGGCGCGCAGGTGCAGGCGCTGCTGAAGAAGGCCGCCGCGCTCGATATTTCCGTAATATGCCCTCTGCACGGCCCCGTGCTTAAGGAGAACCTTGCGCACTACATAAACCTTTACGACATTTGGTCAAGCTACCGCGTTGAAAGTGAGGGCGTTATGATCGCCTACACCTCCGTTTACGGCCACACCAAGGCGGCGGTTGAGCTGCTTAGCGACAAGCTTAAGGAGCTTGGCTGCAAAAAGGTTGTTGTGTGCGACCTGGCCCGCGAGGATATGGCGGAAGCTGTTGAGGACGCGTTCCGCTACGGCAAGCTTGTTCTGGCCACCACAACATATAACGGTGATATTTTCCCGTTTATGCGCACGTTTATCGAGCACCTTACCGAGCGCAGCTATCAGAACCGCACCATAGGCTTTATAGAAAACGGCGCGTGGGCACCCATGGCGGCAAAGGTTATGCGCGCAATGTTTGAAAAGAGCAAAAATATAACCTATCTTGATACTACCGTTACGATTAAATCCGCCTTGAAGGATGCATCCGCAGCCCAGATAGAGCAGATGGCAAAAGAACTGATATAAATAAAGAGCATAGTAAAGCCGCGGCAACAATGCCGCGGCTTCTTAATTAACCTTAGTTTTTCGCGCACTCTATAAGATAATTGAACAGCGCCGCGTGAACCTCATGCTTTTCCCTAAGCATTTCAGGGTGCCACTGCACGCCGATTATAAGCCCGTCCTCGCTCTCTATGGCCTCAATCAGGCCATCCGCAGAGAAGCCCGAGGCTTTCAGCCCCTGCCCCAGGTTTTTCACGGCCTGATGATGATACGAGTTTACCTCTATTCTTTCGCCGTGGCATATTGCGTTGCAAAGCACGGAATCCTTAGCGATTTTTACGCTGTGGGTAAGCTCCGTGCCGGAATCGGGCTGATAATGCCTTAACGCGTTTGGGCACTGCGCGGATATATCCTGATACAGCGTTCCGCCAAAGGCCGTGTTTATAACCTGCTCCCCGCGGCACACGCCAAGCATCGGCAGCTTTTTTGATGCCGCGTTTCTTATAATTTCCATTTCAAACAAATCATCGCTGCGGCGGCTTCTGCCCATGCCGGGTATAGGCTCTTCACCGAACAGCAGTGCGTTTATATCGGGCCCGCCGGGAATATACAGCCCGTCTATACTGTCCGTATACGTATCTATATCATCAAGCGATTCGGTTACGGGTATCATAATCGGGAATCCGCCCGCGGCCTTAATGCTGTCCACATCCCTTTGGCCTATAACGTAATGATAATCCCCAAGTTTTATTCTTATAAGTATGCCTATGCGAGGCTTCATGCGAGAATTCATAATTCATCCCCTTGCGTTTTTATATTTATGTTTTCAAATAATATATCATCAAATCGTTTTTTGCAATAAAAAAGGAACGGCTGAACGCCGTCCCGTGAATCGTCCGCTTACTTTTTGCTTTCCTTGTCCGTTTTTTTGTTCATGCTGAATGTCTTTTCCTCGTGATGCACAATGCGCACTATGTTCTGCCAATGCATCACCCAAACGAATGCCACGGCCACTATCGCCACAACATATTGGCTAACGGTGTATCCGCCGAATATAAGCATCATTATGGGCATAAACGAAACGCCCGAAAGCGAGGCGATTGAGGCTGTTTTTTTGATCAAAAACGCGAGCGCGTATACGGCTACGCATACTAAAAACACGCGCCAATCCATATAAAGGCCTATGCCCGCCGTGACCGCGACGGCTTTGCCGCCCTTAAAGCGGAAGAACACCGGGAAGCAATGCCCGGTAAGGCACGCTATCGCCGCAACGGCTATGCCCGTCTGCCCCGCTATAATGCCGCCAAGCCACATAGACAGCATAACCTTTGCCATATCAAGCAAAAGCGTTCCCGCCCCGGCTATGGGGCCGAACACGCGCGTAACGTTTGCGGCGCCGGCGTTTTTGCTGCCGTGCTCCCTTACATCGCGCTTCAATATATATTTGGTGATGATAACAGCCGCGTTGACAGAGCCTATAACATAGCCCGCCAGCGCTATAGCGACATACGCCGCAAAATTATTCATTTTTGTTATTTAACCGTCTATTGCTTTCCTGATATTTCTTACAACCGCGTCAAGTGAACGATATCCGCTCAGCGCGCGGTTTGCTCCGCTTACGCTAAGGCAATCGTCCTCGCTAAGCTTTGCTATGAACTGCAGCGGATTAACGCCAAAGTAATATTCCTGTTTTTCGTCCGGTCCCTCCGCAAGGAAGAACAGATATGTTCCGCCCTCCTCAGGCGTGGGCAGTTTGCTTTCGCTGAATGTGACCGGCTTTAAGGTTGCCGCGTCCACAATATCGTCCGCCATTGAGGGGCAGTAAACAACCTCTATCTCATCGCCGTAATTAAGCTCACCCTTAATCGAGCCGTATACCTCAACCTTTATAAGGGAGGCGGGCAGCTCGTTTTCTATTATGGCACCGTTCTCGTTTGAGCGGAACGACATTTCGCTAAGTTCCGGCATTTCCTTTATTTTGCCTATGAATATATAATCGCTGCCTTTAGAAAGGGTAGACAGCGTGCGGTAATACAGGCTTTCACCCTGCACGGATATAACCCTGTTCGCTTCACGAATGGCCGATTCAACATCGGCTATGTCCATAACGGATGTTTCCGTATACACAACATCGTTCTTGATTCTGAACGCGGTATCGCCAACTATTGTGTAGCTGTCCATATCCTCGCTCTGGTACACATCCTGGCCTTCGGCAAGATAAAGCAGGTATATTTCGCCTTCCTTCATGCCGCCGTTTGGGCAATGAAGCACATCGTTTCCGGTGGTGATTGTTCCCGCAACTGTGCGCTCAACCGTTACATCGCAGCAGGTTCTTCCGGCCGCGTCCAAATGGGTGCGGAAGCAGTCCGCTACAACCACAAGCGAGGAGTTTCTGTAAAGCCGCTGCATTTCGGTTACGTCCGCCTCGTTTATCTCGGGTACGGCCTCCGGCTCAGCGGAGCACGCGCAAAGCACCGCCGTAAGAACAAGCATGCACAGCGCAAGCATGCGCCTTGCCGCTGAGAAAAGTTTCTTTTTCGTGTTCATGCGGTGCCTCCCTTCCCGATTGCTTTGGTCATCGGACTTTCTTTTCTATAATATAAACCTGTTTTGCCGTCAAAAGGTTGCACAGAAAGTAAAAATTATATAAATTTTATATAAAATTTTGCCTTCTTAAAGCTCTCGTCTGCCCTCAACGGCCTTCAGCAGCGTCATTTCGTCAACGTATTCAAGGCTTCCGCCTATCGGCACGCCGCGGGCAATCCTTGTTACGCGCACGCCCTTGGGCTTAAGCACGCGGGCAATGTAGCTTGCCGTAGCCTCGCCCTTAACGTCCGGATTGGTGGCAAGTATAACCTCTTTCACTCCGCCGGCATCAACGCGCTCTATAAGCTCCTTTATGCGGATGTCTCCCGGGCCAATGCCGTCGGTAGGCGATATGGCGCCATGCAGCACATGGTAGCGGCCGCGATACTCCCTAAGCTTTTCCATGGCAAAGACCTCCCTTGGGTCCTCCACCACGCAAATAACCTCTCCGCTGCGCTTTTCATCGGCGCATATGGCGCAGGGCTCAGTATCCGTATAGTTGCCGCAGATAGGGCAGTAGTGCACCTTTTCCTTTGCGTTTATAATGCTGTCCGCAAGCTCCTTTGCCGAGGCGTCGCTCATATCAAGAATATAGTAGGCGAGCCTTTGCGCGCTTTTCGCGCCCACTCCCGGCAGCTTTGCAAGCTGCGCGCACAGCGTGTTAATGGGTTCTATCATCCTTAGCCCCTTCGTTTGGGCATCAGAAGCCCAGTTTCATGCCCCCGGTAACCTTGTTCATTTCGGTATTCATGGTTTCCTCGGCGTTTCGCATAGCCTCGTTAACCGCGCTTATTATAAGATCCTGCAGCATTTCCACATCGTCCGGATCCACGCAGGAGGGGTCTATGGTAACGCTCTTAAGCTCCTTTGTGCCGAGCACCGTAGCGCTTACAACGCCGCCGCCCACGCTTGCCGTGAACTCACGTTCGCCTATTTCCTGCTGTATACGGGTCATGTCCTGCTGCATTTTCTGCGCCTGGCGCATAAGCTGCTGCATATTTCCGCCGCCCATTGCTCCGGGAAAACCGTTTCTTGCCATAATTATCCTCCGTTTATATCGTGTTATTTTATTATTTGCCGAATAATGATTATATCATATATCGGATTTTCACTCAACTATCTCGATCATTGAGCCGAATGCCTTTTTAGCCGTCTCCGTCAGGGATTCGCTGCTCTTTTCTTTGGTTGTGTAGCGTATTGTTAAGCCGCTCACTTTCGCGTCAAGCGCATCCTGCGCCGTCTTAAGATTATTCGGTACCGTAAACATGTTAATAATGCCCTGGTTCGGCATACAAACATGAAATATGTTTCCTTCTATTCTGCATTCACCCATTTTGCCGAGAGTAGGAAGTGCAGGGGAGTTGTTTTTCAACGCATCGCATATATAATCCCAAAGCGCGTTCACGTCTATGCCGCCCTTGGCGGATACTGCGGCGGGTATGGCGGTTTGCTGCGTATTCGTATTCTGCGGTGCGGTATTCGCGGCCTGAGTGGGAACGCTCTCTGTCTGCACAGGCACTGCGGCAGCCGTTTGCTGCGCGGCCTGAACGGGAGCATATCCGCCCTTCACCATTTCGCTGAGCTTTGTTTCCATTGCCTCAAGCCTTTCCATAAGGCCGTTCGTGTCCTCCGCGGCTGTTTTTTCGGGCGAGGCTATGCGTATAAACGCGCTTTCAAGCTTTACCCTCGGCAACGAAATATATCTTATTCCGGAAACGGCATCCATAAGCACATCAAGCGCCGCTCTAAGCCTTGTTTCTCCGCAGCGTGACGCCTGCTCGATATACCTTGCCATAGTGTCCGGCGTGCAGCTCAATATATCCTCGCTCTTGCCGCAAAGCTTAGCAATAAGCAGCGCCCTGAAATGCTTTGCCATATCGTTGGCGAAAACGCTCATGTCCCTGCCCTGCTCAATCACGCTGTCCAGGCTTCTTATCGCAAGCGCGGCATCGCCGTTTATAAGCGCGTCCGCCGTGCTGAAAAGGAAGGAGGAATCCATTCCGCCAAGCACGCCGTATATATCGCGCGCGGTTACGTTGTTTCCGCAGAAGGCTATGCACTGGTCGGCAATGCTGAGCGCGTCTCTCATGCCGCCATCCGCCGCGCGGGCTATAACGAGCAGGCCCTCGTCATCTATATTCGCGCCCGCCTTATTAACGGCGCTTCTCACGCAGCTTATAATGTCCTCCACGCCTATTCTGTGAAAATCAAAGCGCTGGCATCTTGAAATAATTGTCGCGGGTATGCTCTGCGGCTCGGTTGTTGCCAATATGAAAAGAACGTGTTCTGGCGGCTCCTCAAGCGTTTTAAGCAGGGCATTGAACGCCGCGCGGGAAAGCATGTGCGCCTCATCTATTATATAAACCTTCTTTTTAAGCTTAAGCGGGGTAAAACGGGCCTTGTCTATTATGGCGCGCATATCGTCAACGCTTGTGTTGCTGGCGGCATCAAGCTCTATTATGTCCGCGCTGTCCGCCGCGGCAAGGCAGTATTCGCACTCCCCGCATGGTTCGCCGTTTACGGGATGGGCGCAGTTTACGGCGCGGGCGAGTATTTTAGCCGTTGTGGTTTTGCCGGTACCTCTGCTGCCGGAAAACACATACGCATGGCTTACCCTTCCGCTTTCAACCTGATTTTTAAGCGTTGTTGTTATATGTTCCTGCCCAAGCACGTCGCAAAACTGCTGAGGGCGATATTTTCTGTATAATGCCTGATAAGCCATATTGTGCCTCCGTGATTTTATGCCTTTATAATTGTACCATTTTGAAGCCGGCATTGCCACAGGCAAAACAAGCTGATATAATGTAGTTTGTTGATTTTATGGTTATCAAAGGAGAACTTTTGGCTATGGAAAACGGAAAGAAAATAGTATTGAGCGGCATTCAGCCCTCCGGCATACCCACGATAGGCAATTATGTGGGGGCGCTGCGCAACTGGCCGCTGCTTCAGGGAGAGGGCAGGCTCTGCTATTACTGCGTAGCCAATCTTCACGCGATTACCGTTAAGCAGGATCCCGACGTGCTTAGGGAAAACACGCTTTCCCTCGCGGCCCTTCTTCTTGCCTGCGGCGTTGATCCCGAAAGAAGTGTTATATTCGTTCAGTCCGATGTTAAGGAGCATTGCGAACTTAGCTGGGTGCTCAATTGCGCAACCTACATGGGCGAGCTTAACCGCATGACCCAGTTTAAGGATAAGAGTGCCAAGCACGCGGACAATATAAACGCCGGCCTTTTCACATACCCCGTGCTTATGGCGGCGGACATACTGCTTTATCAGAGCGACATAGTGCCCGTTGGTGAGGATCAGAGGCAGCATATTGAAATTTGCCGCGACATAGCCATTCGCTTTAACCGCAACCATGGCGACATATTCACCATTCCCGAAGGATACACCCCCAAGATCGGTTCCCGCGTAATGAGCCTGCAGAATCCGGCGCAGAAGATGAGCAAGTCCGACGCGAACCCCAACGGCTTTGTGTCCATAATAGATACGCCGGACGTTATACGCAAAAAGCTGCGCAAAGCCGTTACGGACTGCGACGGCATAGTTAAATACGATGTTGAAAACAAGGCCGGTGTTTCAAACCTGCTTGCGATATACACAAGCTTTACCGGCAAATCCATACAGGAAGCGGAGGAGCATTTCGCCGGGCAGAACTACGGCGCGCTTAAGAACGAAACCGCCGATGCCATAATAGAGGGTCTTGCGCCCATACAGGCCGAGTACGCTCGCCTTATGGACAACAAGGATTATCTGCACGATGTAATCAAGGCCGGTGCTGTTCGCGCCGGTGAGGCCGCGTCCAAAACCGTTAAGAAGGTTTACGAGGCAATGGGCTTTAACGCGTAAGGCAAATTTAATCGAATTCAAGAGCAGGCGAGGTGAATTCTTCGCCTGCTTTTTT
>CAZRHS010000022.1:0-24731 GCA_964600045.1 uncultured Clostridium sp. | reverse complement strand
AACGATCCCTGCCCCTGCGGCAGCGGCAAGAAATACAAAAACTGCTGCGGCAAAAACGCCTGATAAGGCTTAATAAAAATAGGATAAGATTAAGATAAGGAGGGCTGTATTTATGAAGCTTAGATTCTGCGGAGCGGCACGCTGCGTTACAGGTTCGTGCCACATGCTGTGCTACGAGGGCGGCAAGGTGCTTATCGATTGCGGAATGCGCCAGGGCGCGGATGAGAAGGGCGAACTCGGAGCGTCCGATTTCGCGTTTGACCCCGGCGAAATAGATGCGGTGCTCCTTACCCATGCCCATATAGACCACAGCGGCCTTTTGCCGCTGCTTGTTAAGCGCGGCTTTAACGGCAAAATATTCGCAACCAAGGCCACAGCGGAGCTCTCCGGCATAATGCTGCCGGACAGTGCCCATATTCAGGAGCAGGACGCGGAGTATCAAAACCGCAAGAATCTGCGCGCCGGCAAGCCGCTGGTGGAGCCCATGTATACCGTGGCGGATGCTCAAAATACGCTTGAACGTTTCAGCCCCGTAAGCTATGGCGATATAGTGGAGGTCTGGCCGGGACTCAGGGCCAGGTTTAATGATATTGGCCATCTTTTGGGAAGTGCCGCTATAGAGCTTTGGGCGGAGGAAAAAGGCACAACCACAAAGCTTGTTTTCTCGGGCGATATAGGGCGCGACGAAAGGCCTATTTTGCGCGACCCCGCCAGTATAGACGGCGCGGATTACGTTGTGATGGAGGGCACCTATGGCGACCGCGATCATGATGTTGTTAAGGAAGAGGATAAGGAAAATCAGCTTAAGCAGGTGCTTGAAGAAGGCATAGCCCGCGGCGGCAATATAGTAATTCCTTCTTTCGCCGTCGGCAGAACGCAGGAACTGCTTTATACAATAAAGCGCCTTATGATGAAAAACGCCATTCCCGGCCTTGAAAAGGTGCCTGTGTTTGTGGATAGCCCCCTTGGCATAAACGCGACCAAAATATACGAGCGCTGTGCCAGAGAGTACTATGATGAAGAGGCGCTTGAAATGCTTAAGGAAGGCGGCTCGCCCTTTGATCTTCCAAATCTAAGGGTTGCTGAAACAAGCGATGAAAGCAAGCTTATAAACTTCCAGCCCGGCTGCAATATAATCATATCGTCCTCCGGCATGTGCGATGCCGGCAGGATAAGGCACCATCTTAAGCATAATCTTTATAGGCCGGATTCCACAATACTATTTGTCGGTTATCAGGCAAACGGCACCCTTGGCAGGCTTCTGCTGGACGGCGCGAAGAGCGTTAAGCTTTTCGGTGAGCAAATTCAGGTTAATGCCGCCATTCGCAGAATAGAGGGCTTCTCCGGCCACGCCGGCAGGAGCGAGCTGCTGCAGTGGGTCAGGGAGATTGGCTCCGCGCCGAAGTGCGTATTCCTTGTGCATGGCGAAAGCAAAACGCTTGACCTGTTCGCTTCATCCGTGCGCTCGCTTGGCCTTGATGCGGAAATACCCGACTTGTTTGATGAATTTGAGCTTACCTATGGGCAAAGCGGCGTTGTGCGTATGCCCGCGCTTACGCCTAAGAAGGAGGAGGAGCCGGACCTGTTCATAGGCCGCAGGCTCAACCAGATTGCCAAACAGTGGGGCATAAACGGCGCGCTGTACTGCGTGCGCGGTGAAGAGCCGCTTTACGATACCGCCATAGGCGTGGCTAACGCGAGTAAGCAGGACCTGAACGGAATTCATACCCGTTTCGCGGCCGGCGGCATAACAATGGCATTCACGGCGGCGGCCGTTTTGAAGCTTGATATGCTTGGAAAGCTTGATATAGAAGCGCCGCTTGATAAATACGTTCCCGAATATGCTCACGCCTGTGAGGTGACGGCTAAGGAACTTTTGCTTGGTCAGAAGGCCGTGCCCGATTACGCGGACTATGATTTGAACTTTAAGCTTTATAATCGCGCTAGGTCAGAAAATCTCAGCGCCGCGGAAGAATTTAAGCTTAACTGGAATACTCTCAACGGCGTAATAACCGATGAAGACGTGCTTAAAATCGTGAACGCGCTTGGCGTTGATAATGACCCCGACCAAAACGCGGGATTTAGAAGCACTTATCGCATCCTCGGCATGGCGGCGGCGAAGGCGTACGGCAAAACGCTTGCCCAAACGCTTGAAGAGCTTGTGTTCGCGCCGCTCGGCATGAATGATACAGGCCTTGATAAGCAGGCCGAGGTAACCTACACGGCTAAATTCGGCGACGAAAGCGCGGTTGTGAACGCCCCCGAAATATCCGGCGGCGAGGCCGGCGCAGTGGTAAGCGCATTCGATTTGGCGCATTTCGGAAAGGCTTTGCTTGCGGGCGAATTGTTTGACGAGGAGCACGCGGATATTATGTTCGCGCCGAACGCCTGCGGGCTTAAAACGCTGAACGGCTGGTATTATGCGGACAGCGCCCTTGACTGTGCGCAAAGCTGCCTTTATATGGATCCGCAGTATAACGTAAGCGCGGCGGTGCTTATGA
This sequence comes from uncultured Clostridium sp., assembly GCA_964600045.1. Taxonomy (GTDB): domain Bacteria; phylum Bacillota; class Clostridia; order Christensenellales; family CAG-138; genus Phil1. The sequence goes on along the minus strand of CAZRHS010000022.1, from coordinate 22,230 downwards.
ACGCGCCCGAAGCCCGCGCGGAGGCGGACGAGATAGGTGCCGCGTCATTCGTTCAGCGCATGAGATACGAGATGGACGATGTGTATATCCGCAACGAGGATGTGCAGCTTGAGCGCGTTAACGACGCTAACGTATATGATGTGCTGAGGCTTGCCGTAAACGAGGATCAGCAGGAAAGAATTACCGGCAACGATGTTTCGCTTGCCGAGGCCGCGGCCGTTGAAAACGCGCTGCCCTATGCCATTACTCAGCGCGGCGTAGCCGTTGGCTTTGCAATGCTCAGCGCGGATGCGGAGCGGGGCGTGTATGAAATAGTGCGCCTTATGATAGATAAACGCTTCCAGAATAAGGGCTTCGGCACTGCCGCTATAAAGCTCGCTTTGGCGGAGCTTAAGGGCCTTGGCGCCGATAAAGCGCTTGTCAGGGTTGAACCCGATAATGAAAACACCGTGTCCATGCATAAAAAGCTCGGGTTTGAGTTTACCGGGCGCATGGAGCACGGCAAAGCATTCATGGAATGCGAACTTTAAGGAGGACGGATGAGCAGCTTATTAAGCTATGTTATAGATGCGTTATATAGCCTGCCGGGCATATTGGTGGGGCTTTCGTTCCACGAATGGGCCCATGCTTACGCGGCGTATAAGCGCGGCGACCCAACGGCAAGAAACCTTGGCCGCATGACGGTTAACCCGCTTGCGCATATAGACCTGATAGGCTTTATATCGCTTGTTATACTTGGCTTCGGCTGGGCTAAGCCCGTGCCCGTAAATACCCGCAATTTCAAAAAGCCCAGAACGGATGAGCTGATTGTTTCCCTTGCGGGAATAATTGTTAATTTAATTCTCGGCGCGCTGTTTATGATATTGTGGTTTGTGCTTGCTCTGCTGCCTTACTCAAACGATATTCTCAATACCATGGTGCAATATTGCTATGTCATAAATTTCAGCCTTGCGGTATTTAACCTGCTGCCTATCCCGCCGCTTGACGGCTACAGGGTAGTTCAGTGCCTGTTCCTGAACGGCAAAACATATAAGGTTTTCAGCTTCCTTGAAAGGTATAGCTACGTTATACTTATTGCTGTGCTGCTGCTCAATTCGCGCACGCACTTCCTAAACACCCTTGTAAGCTGGGTGATGATGCCCGTAATAAGCCTGCTCAGGCTTGTGCTGAGCCTTATATAGGCGGTGAACGGATGGCGTACGAAGTTCATCTTAAGGAATTTGATGGTCCGCTTGACCTGCTGCTGCATCTTATTGAGCAGGCAAAGGTGGATATAAAGGATATATTCGTATCCGAAATCACTAATCAGTATCTTTCGCTCATGGAAGAGCTCGATGAGCTTGATATGGATACGGCCAGCGAGTTTTTGACCATGGCGGCAACGCTTGTGTATATAAAATCGCGCTCGCTTCTGCCAAAACCGCCCAAGGAAACCGAGGAGGAAGAGGACCCCGAGGAGGTACTGGTTCGCCAACTCAAGGAATATAAGCTTTTCAAGCAGGCAGGCGAAAAGCTGAACGAGTTGAGCGAGGGTATGCAGGGCGTGTACTCACGGCTGCCGGAGGAATTCAATTTGCCTCCGCAGGAGTATGAACTTGGTGCGGCCACAACGGAAGAACTCTTCGCCGCGTTTATGGCCGTGCTCAATCGCGAGGAAACGCAGGGAAGCATACCGGAAATTGCAAAAAAGGTAGACGCGGATAAATATACGGTAAGGTCTCAGCTTGTAAAAATACGCGCAAAGCTGAAGCAAAAGCAAAGCGTAAAGTTTGAGGAGCTTTTTGAGGAAACAAGCGTTAAGCTTGAAAAGATAGTCACCTTTATGGCTCTTCTTGAAATGATAGCGCGCCAGGAAATAGTGCTGAAGCAATCCAAACCGTACGGCACCATAACGATAACCGCCGGCACGCTTAAGGAAAACGATGCCGATGCCGAATATATGGACGAATAAAAACGCAGGGGGAGAACGCATTGGAATACGATGAGCGCATGGGCGCGATAGAATGCATATTGTTTGTATCGGGCGATCCTGTGCCCATAATAGAGCTGCAGCGGGCCATAGGCGTAACGGATATAGAAATGGAGCATATAATAAGCAGTATGGACGCCTTGTATAAGCGCGAAAAGCGCGGCGTGCAGCTGTTTATTACGGCGGAAACAATGCAGCTTGTGTCCAATAAGGAATACTCGCGCTATGTTGAGGAGCTTGTGCAGCCGGTGCAGTCAAAGTCGTTTTCCCAGTCCATGCTCGAAACCCTTTCGGTAATAGCCTATCGCCAGCCCGTAACAAGGGCGGATATAGAGGCCGTGCGCGGGGTAAGGTGCGAATATGCCGTAAGCCAGCTGCTTAAGCTTGGCATGATAAAGGAATTGGGGCGCAAAAACGTAATAGGCAGGCCTATGCTGCTTGGTACAACCGATGCTTTTTTAAGGCATTTCGGCATAAGGTCGCTTAGCGAACTGCCGCAGCTGGGCGAGCTTGAATCTGTCGACGAAGAAGCAAAACAACCCAATGATGAAGAGGCTTAAATCACTGTTTCGGCAGAAACGCGGGGAGTAATATTATGCGGCTGCAAAAATTTATGGCGGAGGCCGGAGTTGCCTCCAGAAGAAAATGCGAAGAATATATAGCGGCGGGGCTCGTTAAGGTAAATGGGCTTGTCGCGACCATAGGAACCGTTGTAGATCCCACAAACGACAGGGTTGAATACGATGGCAGGGTGCTTAAATGCGCGGAGGAAAGGGTTGTATATGCCTATTATAAGCCGCGCGGGGTTATGTGCACCTCTTCGGATCCCGAAGGCCGCGCGACCATAATGGACTCGTTCAAGAATGTGCCCTATAGGCTTTACAGCGTAGGCAGGCTTGACTACGATTCCGAGGGCCTGCTTCTTATGACGAACGACGGTGAGCTTGCCTATAAGCTTACCCATCCCAAATTTGTCGTGAATAAAACATACCATGCCGTGTGCGACGGCGTGCTTACAAACGCGGAAATAGCTAAGCTTGAGCATGGTGTTGATATAGGCGACGGGGTTACAAGCCCCGCAACCGTAACGCAGGTGCACGCCCTGCATAACGGGAACACTTCTTTTGACATAACAATTCACGAAGGGCGCAATCGCCAGATAAGGCGAATGCTTGAAGCGGTGGGCCATCAAACGCTTGTGCTTAAGCGCACAAAGGAGGGCCCGGTGTCGATAGGCTTTATGCAGCCGGGCGAATACAGGCTGCTCAGTGAAGCCGAGCTTGCAGCCCTTAAAGGAACGGAATAAACACAACCGAATATAATATTTTTGACTAGCCCGAATGCGAATTTTTTAGCAATCTCGGGCTTTTTTGGTCTTAACAGAAAATTTACGCAAAATTTATTTGAAATCGTTGCAGGAAAAAAGAATGTTATGAAGAATAAAAGAAAATGGGCGGGGTTGATGGTATATGTAAATCAAATGTTTGCTTATATCACACGACCCGGCAAAGAATTATTTTATAATTAACGCTTAGAAAGGAGAACTGTCTCAATGGAACTTATCGAGAACCCATGGTTTGTACTTGTACTGGGTATGGGCACGGTATTTATCGGGCTGTTTCTGCTGGTGATTATCATTAAAATTATGGGCGCTATAGCGACCGCCGCAGGCAAAAAGTCCGCCGCCGAACCCGCTGCAGCTCCTGCCGCACCTGCCGCCGCCGCGGTTAGTGCCGCCGATGGCGTGCAATACCCGCATGATGTAGATCGCGCGGCATTTGATGCTGCTGTCGCGGCTGCCATCGCCGCTTATACCGGCAGCGAGGCCAACGGCTTCCGTTTTACCAAGATCACCAAGCTTTAAGCGCCGGGATCTTTATAAGAGCAAAAAAGACAAATTAAATTTCTAGGAGGATTAATAAAAATGGCACGTAGGTTTATCGTAAACGTAAACGGTACTTCTTATGATATCGAAGTTGAAGAGGTTTCTCAGCCTTCCCAGGCGCCCGTTGCCGCGCCCGCGGCCGCTCCCGCAGCACCCGCTGCTGCCCCTGCAGCTCCCGCCGCACCCGTTGCCGCCGCTGCCGGCCAGACCAAGGTAACCGCTCCCATGCCCGGCAATATTCTTGATATTAAGGTCAATGTAGGCGACACCGTAAAGGCGGATGATGTTGTTATAATTCTTGAGGCCATGAAGATGGAGAACGAGATTTTCGCTCCCGCATCCGGCAAGGTCGTAGCTATAAACACCACCAAGGGTGCCACCGTTAATTCCGGCGATTGCCTGCTGGTAATCGGCTGATTGGCTTAGCCTTTGCCAATCCGATTGAAAGGAGAGCAAAATGGGAGAAGCATTACAAAACTTTTTCTTGCAAACAGGCTTTTCTATGATAGCCGAGGACCCCAGGGTTCTGATAATGATTGCCATTTCCCTGGTGCTTATGTACCTGGCCATCGTAAAGAAGTTTGAGCCCTTGCTGCTGCTGCCGATAGCCTTCGGCATGCTGCTTACCAACCTGCCCGGCGCGGAGATGTATCACCGCGAGCTTTTTGCCGGCGGTCATGTTGACTGGGCGGCGCTCAGCGATCAGGGCGGTCTTATAGACTATCTGTACCTGGGCATTAAGCTTGGCATTTATCCCTGCCTTATATTCATGGGTGTAGGTGCCGGCACGGACTTCGGTCCCCTTATCGCAAACCCCAAGACCCTGTTCATGGGCGCGGGCGCTCAGCTTGGTATATTCACGGCGTTCATGGGAGCGCTGGGCCTTTCCGCCCTGTTCCCGGATGCGTTCCAGTTCGGCGTTAAGGAAGCCTCCTCAATAGGCATAATCGGCGGCGCGGACGGTCCTACCGCCATATATGTAACGTTGAGGCTTGCTCCCCAGCTGCTTGGACCTATCGCCGTTGCCGCGTATTCATACATGGCTCTTGTTCCGGTAATTCAGCCGCCTATAATGAAGGCCCTTACCACCAAGAAGGAACGCTGCATAGTCATGGAGCAGTTGAGGCCGGTTTCAAAGACCGAAAAGATAGTTTTCCCCATCGTTGTTACCATATTCGTGTCTCTGCTTGTTCCCTCCGCGGCACCGCTTATCGGCATGCTTATGTTCGGTAACCTGCTTAGAGAGTGCGGCGTTGTGGAAAGGCTTTCCAAGACCGCCCAGAACGAGCTTATGAATATTGTTACAATATTCCTGGGTGTTTCCGTCGGCGCTACCGCTACCGCGGATATATTCCTTACCTGGCAGACTATCGGCATACTGATAATGGGCGTGTGCGCGTTCGCGTTCGGCACCGTTGGCGGCCTGCTTATAGCCAAGCTTATGAATAAGCTTTCCGGCGGCAAGATCAATCCGCTTATCGGTTCCGCGGGCGTTTCCGCCGTGCCTATGGCGGCGCGTGTTTCCCAGGTTGTCGGCCAGAAGGAAAAGCCCGGCAACTACCTGCTTATGCATGCAATGGGTCCGAACGTGGCCGGCGTTATAGGTTCTGCCATAGCCGCGGGCGTACTGCTTGCGCTGTACTATTAATTTGCGGCAACTGATCAGGGAGGAATACTGATGAGCAAAATACAGATTACAGATACTATTTTAAGAGACGCACATCAGTCTCAGGCTGCTACCCGTATGCGTATAGAGGATATGCTCCCCGCGTGCGAGGTGCTGGACAGCATCGGCTACTGGTCCTTGGAGTGCTGGGGCGGAGCAACGTTTGACAGCTGCCTCCGTTTCCTTAATGAGGATCCCTGGGACAGGCTCAGAAAGCTTAGAAAAGCGCTTCCGCATACCAAGCTGCAGATGCTTTTCCGCGGCCAGAACATACTGGGCTATAAGCATTACGCGGACGACGTTGTTGAGCAGTTCTGCCGCAAGGCAATAGAGAACGGCATAGACGTTATAAGGATATTCGATGCCCTTAACGACGTAAGAAACCTTGAGGCCGCCATAAAGTATACCAAGAAATACGGCGGAATCTGCGAGCCCGCCATAAGCTACACCATCAGCCCCGTGCATAGCGAGGACTACTTTGTAAAGGTAGCTAAGGAACTGGAGCAGATGGGCGCGGATGTAATATGCATAAAGGATATGGCAAACCTGCTGCTGCCCTATGAGGCTTATTCCCTTGTTAAGAGGCTTAAGCAGGAAGTAAGCGTGCCTATCCATCTGCATACCCACAATACCACCGGCACCGGCGACATGACCTACCTTATGGCCGTGCAGGCGGGCGTTGATATAGTGGACTGCGCGCTCAGCCCCCTTGCCAACGGCACCAGCCAGCCCGCTACCGAGTCCCTTGTGGCAACCCTTAAGGGAACCGAGTACGATACCGGCCTTGACCTTGAAAAGATGGCTGTTGCGGCAAAGCATTTCCGCGGCGTTGCCCAGAAGCTTAAGAACGAGGGTTATCTTGATCCCAAGGTACTCAGCGTTGATACCAACACCCTTATTTATCAGGTGCCCGGCGGAATGCTTTCAAACCTTATCAGCCAGCTCAAGCAGCTGCATGCCGAGGATAAGTATTACGATGTGCTTGCCGAGATACCCCGCGTGCGTGAGGACTTTGGTTATCCTCCGCTCGTAACCCCCACCAGCCAGATAGTCGGCTCTCAGGCCGTGCTTAATGTGGTTGCCGGCGGAAGGTACAAAACCTTCTCCAAGGAATCAAAGGCTCTGCTGCGCGGCGAATACGGTGCTCTGCCCGGAAAGGTAAACGAGGAAGTGCGCAGGAAGGCCATAGGCGATGCGGAGGTTATTACCTGCCGTCCCGCGGATCTGCTCAAGCCCGAGCTTGATAAGTATCGCGAGGAGATAAAGGATGTTATGCGCCAGGAAGAGGATGTACTCAGCTACGCTCTGTTCCCGCAGGTTGCCATGAAGTTCTTTGAGCAGCGCAACAATCCCGCTCCCAAGGAAGAGCCCAAGGCTGCCGCTCCCGCGGTTCAGCCCCAGGGTGAGCAGACCGTAAGGCATCTCTTTGTTGAGGATGTTACTATCGGTCGTTAACGGATAAAAATAAAATAAAGCTCAATCAGCACCCGCAGAGCCGTAAAAAGCCCCGCGGGTGCGCTTTTTACGGCAATTTGCGCCGAAAAATCAATACAATTATGGCAAACCGGGAACCTATATTGAAACTGAACGAATTGTTTATTATAATCAGGGCATAAGCTAAGGCTTGGGAGGTAAAATTATGGCAGCGCAGAAAATAATGATTTGCGACGATCAGATAATGATACATGAAACCCTGGGGGTATATCTTGAAAGCGAAGGCTTTGAGCATATAAGCGCTATGGACGGCGAAGAGGCGCTTGAAAAGTTTGAAACCGAAAAGCCGGATCTTATAATACTCGACCTTATGATGCCTAAGCTTTCGGGCCTTGATGTTTGCCGTAAGCTTAGGGAAAAGAGCCGCGTGCCCATAATAATGCTTACCGCTAAGGGCGAGGAGATAGACAGAATTCTTGGCCTTGAGCTCGGTGCGGACGATTATATTGTAAAGCCCTTCAGCGCCAGGGAGGTTGTCGCGCGCGTAAAGGCGGTATTAAGGCGCCTTAGCATGGCAAAGGAGCAGCCCCAGCAGGTGCTTCGCTTTGATGATTTGGAGATAAATATAAATAACTACGATGTTCGCGTTAAGGGCGAGCGCATACCGTTCACCCCGAAGGAAGTTGAAATATTCCAGCTCCTTGCGTCTCACCCCGGCAAGGTATACGAGCGCGAGACCATTCTTTCACTTGTTTGGGGCTATGATTTTTATGGCGATACCCGCGCCGTTGATACGCAGATAAAGCGCATCCGCCAGAAGCTGCCCGCGGAAGGTACGGAGAGCTGGAGCATTAAAACCGTTTACGGCGTAGGATACAAATTCGAGGTAAGCAGATAATGAAGCATACCCTGCTTATCAAAACCGTATGCCTTGTATTGTTCACGGTTATATTGAGCGCTGCCCTTACGGCGCTTCTTTTCCGTTTTGCCGGCATAAAAAACTATGGCGAAATGAAAATAAGCGAGCTTAAGCCAAGGGCTGAGTTCATATCAAGCCGCGCCGCGGATTATATTCAGGGAATCATAACCCGCAAGGATTTTGAGAACATAGTCAATTACGACAGCCGCATTTGGGATGCAGCACCCTATCTGTATGCCTCGGACGGCACGCTTTTCGGCAGCATAACAAACGATGAGCTTGAAACAAATACGAAGATGATAGAGCCGTATTTGCAAACTGCCCTTGGCGGCGAAGAGGTCAGCTCCGTTATAATGATGGGCGGCACGGCCGGCGTAATAGTGGGCGAGCCCATAACCATGACCGACGGAACGGTGATGGGGGCTGTGTTCCTTGTTAAGCCTATGGACGAACTAAGTACGGCATGGGGAAGCTTAACGTCATCACTTCCGCTCGCTATGCTGCTTGTGGCACTTATAGTGGTGCCTGTGGCGTATATAGGCTCCCGCGGGCTTACGCGGCCGCTTAATAAAATGAACGAGGCGGCGGTGGCCATGACCAACGGGGATTTCTCCGTCCGCGCTATTGAAAAAGGCGATGGCGAGGTGGCTCGTCTCGGCCGTTCACTCAACGAACTTTCAAGCGCGCTCAGTGGCACGATAAACGCGCTTATATTCGAACGAAACCGGCTTAAAAGCGTGCTTGATGGCCTACTGGAGGGCGTTATAGCCGTAAACGAGGCCGGGCAGGTAATCCAGTCAAATCCCGCATCAATAACGCTTATGGGCTGCGCAAACGGCGAAAGCATAGAGCAATCCCCAATGTATGAGGAACTGCATTCCATGGTATCGCAGGTACTTACCGACGGCGTGAGCCGCTGGACGGAGCAGAGCTACAAGGAAGCAATGCTGAAATTTACAATATCGGCATTGAACAGCGGCGGCAAAACAGAGGGCGCCATAATAATGATACAGGATGTTACCGAGGCGGCGCGGCTTGAACAAACCCGCAGGGATTACGTGGCGAATGTTTCCCATGAGCTTAGGACACCTATCGCCTCAATACGCGGGCTTTCGGATGCGCTCTGCGACGGGCTTGTTAAAAAGGATTCGGATAAGCTCAGGTATTATGGCTATATTCAGCATGAGGCCATGCGCCTCTCCCGCCTTATAGACGATCTGTTGGAGCTTAGCAGGCTTCAGTCCGGCTCTGTTGCCATAGCAAAGTGCAAAATGAGCGTAAACGACCTTATAAACGATGTTGCCGAAAGATATTCGACAATCGCGAATGAAAACGGGAAAACGCTTTCCGTATCCATGGATGAGGCCGAGCATGAGGCCTACAGCAATCCGGACAGGTGCGAGCAGGTGCTTATAGCTCTTCTTGATAACGCTATTAAGCACAGCACCTCGGGCGATGTAAGGCTTGGCGTGGATGAGGACGAAAATAAATACACCATAACCGTGTCCAATCCCGGCGAGATTGCCGACGCGGATATAGACCATATTTTTGAGCGCTTCTATAAGGCCGATAGGGCGCATACCGGCGAGGGTACCGGATTGGGCCTTGCGATAGCCAAAGAGATAATGGAGCTTATGGGCGAAAAAATATGGGCGGAAAGTAAGGAAGGAACGGTTAAATTCTGCTTTACCGTGGCGAAGCGTGCTGCGGTGGGCCTGATTAAGAACTAAGTGTGAAGTATATTGCAAATAGCTGCGGCAGGATTTGAAAAATTTTGCCGCAGTGTTATAATATTTATAAAGCTACAATGGGAGGTAATCAATATGAGCAGCGGCAAAATACTGATAGCGGATGACGACAGGAACGTGCATGAGTCACTCGGCATATATCTTAAATCCGAGGGCTTTGAAACCGTGGATGTATATGACGGCGCGGCGGCTGTAAGCGCGCTGGACGGTGAAATATCGCTGTGCGTTATGGATATAATGATGCCGGTAATGAACGGTATCGATGCGTGTAAAGAAATTCGTAAAAACTCACAGGTGCCTATAATAATGCTTACCGCAAAGGGCGAGGAGATTGATAGAATACTCGGCCTTGAGCTTGGCGCGGACGATTATATAGTGAAACCCTTCAGCCCCCGCGAGGTTGTGGCAAGGATTAAGGCTGTGCTCAGGCGCACCAGTGAGCAGCAGAATAATGACGATGGCCGCGTGGCATTAAACGGGCTTGTTATAGATATAAAGAGCTATACTGTAACCCTTAAGGGCGAGCCTGTTATATGCACGCCTAAGGAAATAGAAATTCTGTATATGCTTGCCTCAAATCCCGGCCAGGTATTTACCCGTGAGCAGCTCCTCAACAAGGTTTGGGGATATGATTTCGCCGGCGAAACCAGAACCGTGGACACGCATATAAAGCGCATCCGCGCAAAGCTTGACAATACCGGCCTTAACTGGTCCATTAAGACTATATACGGTGTAGGATATAAATTCGAGGTGGAATAAGCAATGCTAAAAAGCGTTTTCTTCCGCCGCCTTGTTTTGATACTTTCCGTTGCCATGCTCATTGCCGCGGCGGTGATGCTTGGCGGCTATGTGTTCCTAAGTAAAGATGTTTATGCCGAAATAAAGCTTGATGAGCTCCATCCGTCGCTTGATGCCGCGGAGCAGCTCGCAAAGGAATACATGGCCGGAAATATAGACAAAACCGTGTTTGAGCGGCTTGCCGCGCGGCTTATGCCGTCCAATACCGGCACGGTGCTGTACTTGGACAAGGAAGGAAACGTTCTTTTTTATGCGGACAGCCTGCTGAATACCGATGCCGAAGGCGCGAAAACCCTGCTTAAGGAGCAGCTCACCTCGGCAGAAAACGGGCAGGATGTTAAGGAAAACAGACTCAGAACGGATAAAGACGGCTCCGCGCTTGCCATTGGCTGCCCGATTGTTGACGACAGCGGCAATATAACGGGCGCCGTTATTATGCTCAGTTCTCTTAAAATTGTAACAAACGCAACGGGCAAAATGTCCCTGCTTGTGCTTATATTGACCATGGTCGCCATACCCGTCGCGCTCATACTTATGGTGTGGCGCGCGAAGAACATTGTCGCGCCCATTCGCCGCATGAACGATGCCGCGAAGGCTATGGCAAAGGGCAGCTTCGATATAAGGCTTGATGAGGATGTACCGGGCGAGGTTGGCGAGCTTGCGGGTTCGCTGAATAACCTTTGCGCGGAGCTTGACCATACAATCCGTCAGCTGAGCAGCGAAAAAGGTCAGCTTGACCAGCTGCTTCAGAGCCTTACGGACGGCGTGGCGGCGGTTGACGAGCACGGCGTGCTCACCCATTACAATTCCGCAATAATGCGCATGTTCGGCGCGGTGAGCGTTTCAAAGCGCGAGGAGCTTATCGCGGACGAAAAGGTTTGGAAGGTATTTGACGAGGTGTTTAACTCCGGCAAGCCCCAAACCATAACCTATCCTATGGCGGGCGATAAGGTGCTTTGGATAACCGTGTCTCCCGTTGTTACAAGCAGCCACGAGCGCGTAGGCGTCGTTGGCCTGTTTAAGGATATGACCGAGATGGAGCGCGTGGAGAAGCTCAGGCGCGATTATGTTGCCAATGTATCTCACGAGCTTAGAACTCCGCTTACGGCTGTGCGCGGCCTGCTTGAGCCCCTTGCGGACGGCATGGTTAAGGACGAGGCGGATAAGCAGCGCTATTATAAGATAATGCTGCACGAGGTGCTCAGGCTTTCCCGCCTTATTACCGATATGATGACGTTGAGCCGCCTGCAGTCCGGCACGGAATACATGGAAATCTCCCGTGTTGACGTGAACGAGCTTGTTCAGGATATCGCGGGAGCATACTCATCCACGCTTGCAAGCAAGGGCATAAATCTGGTGCTTGATTGCCCGCGCCCCGTTCCGGATGCTATGACCGATCCGGACAGGATAGAGCAGGTGCTCGTAATTCTGCTTGATAATGCCTCAAAATATACGCCCGAGGGCGGTACCATAACCATATCCGCCCGCAACGCCAAGGAAAGAATACATATATCCGTAACCGATACAGGCTGCGGAATACCCGAAAGCGATCTGCCGCATATATTCGAGCGCTTCTATAAGGTGGACAAATCCCATAGCGAGGGCGGCACGGGTCTCGGCCTTTCAATCGCTCAGTTCATAATGGAAAAGCTTGGCGAGACCATAACCGTGCAGAGTGAGCTTGGTAAGGGCACGTGCTTCATGTTTACGCTGCAGCGCTATGTGCGAAATGCCATAGCTTTGGGGCCCGCCGGCGAAAAGCAGACCCGCTATGGGGATGAGGAGGAAGCCGACGAATACGCGCCCGATGATAGTGAAAACACGCAGGGCGAGGATGACGGCATAGTGGATGCGCATTACGAGGTAATAGAGCAGCCGCAAAAGAACGAAAAGCAGCAGAATAAGGCCGAAAGGCAGGCCAAGAGATGAGCGTATGCAGTATATGCCCAAGGCGGTGCGGCGTTGATCGCGCTGTTGCGCCGGGCTATTGCGGCGCCGGAGAGAAGGCCAATGTTGCCCGCGCGGCTCTGCACCGCTGGGAGGAACCCATAATAAGCGGCGAACGCGGCAGCGGGGCCATATTCTTCTGCGGGTGCAATCTGAATTGTATTTTTTGCCAGAACTATAAAATAAACCATAGCATTATGGGCATAGAGGCGGATGAGAAGATCCTTTGCGATATAATGCTTGAGCTTCAGCGGCAGGGCGCGCACAATATCAATTTTGTTACGCCTTCGCCGCATGTTTTGCTTCTTTCCCGCGCTATCCCAATGGCGAGGGAAGCGGGCCTTACCATACCCACAGTTTATAATACAAACGCGTACGAGAGCGCCCAAACATTAAAACTGCTTGATGGGCTTATAGATATATATCTGCCGGATCTTAAATATGTGTCCCCCAAGCTTTCAAAAAAGTATAGCGATGCGGAAGATTATTTCGATGTTGCCTCGAAAGCGATAGCGGAAATGTATCGTCAGGTCGGCAATATTGCGCTTGACGAGAACGGGATGGCAAAATCCGGCCTTATTATACGCCACATGGTTCTGCCCGGATGCGTTGACGATACCCGAAGAGTGCTTGATTATATTTCGGCCAACTACCCGAAAAATATCTATATATCGATAATGAGCCAATATGCCCCCACAAGGGACGATTTACCCAAGCCCATAAACCGTCGCATAACCAAAGGAGAGTACGACAGGGCCTTGGATTATGCCATAGATAAGGGCTTTGACAATGTGTTCATACAGCGCCGAAACTCCGCTGACCTTGCCTACACGCCAAACTTTGACGAAAACGCGGTATTCGATCAAATAAATAAGGCATAGCCTGGTAAATTTGGCCAAATATGAACGGACTATTAACAATTGAAGTTATTCCCCAAAAAGCATTGCAAAGCACAAGATATAGTGTTACCATATCATCAGCGAAAGAAAGCGGGTCGTGACAATCGCAGTCATCTTCATTATTGTTTTCCTCCAACCATAAAAGGTTAGGTGGATGGCGGGATGGGGCAAGCCGCTGTTCACCACCAATCAGCTAACGACCCGAATTAAAGAGGCTCTGAAAAAGGGCCTCTTTTTTATGTTGTTAAAGCGATAAAAATAAAGTAAAATTATGTTGGTGGAATACTGCTTAGTGGAGAATGAGTTATGAAAGAATTGCCTAATGAATTAAAGCTTATGCTAAGCGAGCTTGGGGCGCAGGAAAATGCACCCATGAGTCGATATACTTCGTTCAAAACGGGCGGGAACGCGCGAATATTGGTCGAGCCGGACTCTTTGGAGCATGCGGCGGGGCTTATCGGCGTGATAAACCGTGCCGGCGTCGAGCACTATATTATAGGCAACGGTACAAATCTTCTGGTGAGCGACAATGGACTGGATGCGATAGTTGTTCGCATAGGCGAAAAACTCAGCCGTACCGAAAGAAACGGAAATGTTCTTTATGCCGAGGCCGGCGCAAGCTATGCCGCGTTCGCTAAGCAAAGCGTACAGTATGGCCTTATGGGCCTTGAATGGGCCGCTGGAATACCGGGAACCGTTGGCGGGGCCGTTGCCATGAACGCGGGAGCGTACGGCGGCGAAACCGCGAATGTACTTAAATCCGTAAAATATATTGAAAACGGAACTATAAAAGAGGAACGGGTTGATAAATCCGCGTTCGGATACAGGCACAGTCCCTATTCCGTGCCGGGCCGCACGGTAGTCGCGGCGGAGTTTGAACTAATGGATGATGACGGCGGCGCGTATGAGAGAATGCTTGATTATTCAAGGCGCAGGCGTGAAAAGCAGCCTATAAATTATCCGAGCGCCGGCAGCACATTCAAGCGGCCAGAGGGCTATTTCGCGGGCGCTTTGATAGAACAGGCCGGGCTTAAGGGAACGCGCATAGGCGGCGCGGAGGTAAGCACGCTTCACGCCGGCTTTATAATAAACGCGGGCGGCGCAACGTCGCTTGACGTATATAGGCTTATAAAGCTTGTTCAGCAGAGCGTGAAGGAGCATAGCGGAGTGCAGCTTGAAACGGAAGTAAAGCTGCTGGGTACTTTTTAAGGAGGAGCGTATGGAACTTATAATAGTTACGGGCCTTTCCGGCGGCGGAAAAACGCAGGCGCTTAGGTTCCTGGAGGATATGGGCTATTTCTGCGTGGATAATTTGCCGTGCGCCATGATAAGCGGCTTTGTTCAGCTTTGCAGGGAGTCTAAAACGCCCGTTGAAAGGGCGGCCGTTGTTATAGACAGCCGCGAGAGCGTTTTTGCCGGCGAATTGCAGCAGGCGCATAAGCAGCTGTGCATGCTGCCCGTAAATCACCATATACTTTATCTTGAATGTCGGGACGAGGTGCTTGAGCGCCGCTATAACGAAAGCCGCCGGCCCCATCCGTTAAACAGGGATATACGCGAAGGCATAAAGGAAGAACGCGAGATGCTTTCCTTCTTCAAAGACCGCGCCGAATATATAATAGACACGAGCGACTTAAAGCCAATGGAGCTTAGGCAAAGGCTTGAAGAATACTTCAGCGGCGCGCGCAAGGCCGAGTTTCAGCTTATTATAGAAAGCTTTGGCTATAAGCGTGGTGTGCCGTTTGAGGCGGACATGGTGTTTGATATGCGCTTCAGCGCCAATCCGTTTTACGAAAGGGAGCTCAGAAGCCTCAGCGGCAGGGATAAGGCGGTAAGGGATTTTATACAGGCCGACGAAACATACCTAAGCTTTGTGGCTCAGGTTGAAATAATGCTTAGGCAGCTTATACCTGCGTTTATAAAGCAGGGCAAGCAAAGGCTTCTTGTGGCGTTTGGCTGTACCGGCGGCAGGCACCGCTCGGTATGCGCGGCGGAGGAAATGTACGCAAGAATGAAAGATGATTTTTCCGCGCGCCTCATCCATCGTGATGCGGGCTTGGAGGCGGCGGATATACAGGAAAGAACCGGAGGAAGAAGGGAAAACTGATGTCGTTTTCATCCACGGTAAAAGATGAGCTTGTCGGCATAAAAACGTCCGGCGCGAACGAACGCCTAAGTCTGCTGTGCGGCCTTACGCATACTGCGGCGGCGGTAACGCTCGGGCGCGGCGGCCTTGGAATAGAATACGTAAGCGAAAGCGAAAACGTGGCGGAGCTTGCCCGCGTGCTTACAAATGAACTGTATGGGCTTAGTGCCTCTTTCTCAACGCGTAAGCAGGAGGGGCTTAAGCGCAGCAGTATTGTTGTGCGCGTTTCGGGTGACGGCTGCCGAAAACTGCTTACGGATTGCGGCAGCTTACCCGCGGATGAGGATGAGGATTTTGAGCCCGGTAAAATACCGGATAATATAATATCAGGCGATGATTGCATGCGCTGCCTGCTCAGGGGAGCGTTTCTTGGCGGCGGCTCGGTGAGCGATCCGCAAAAGGGCTATCATCTTGAAATTGTAACAAGGCAGGAGCGATTCGCTGAAACCCTGCGCGCCGCGGCGGAGGGCTACGGTATACGCGCTAAGGTAACGGCAAGAAAGGCGAACTATATCTTTTATCTTAAAGAAGGGGAGAGCGTATCTGATTTTCTCAGCCTGATTGGCGCCATGAACGGCACCATGCAGTTTGAGCAGATAAGGGTGCTTCGCTTTATGGCGAACGACATAAACCGCCGTACCAATTTTGAGGATGCGAATATGCAAAAGGCGGCAATGGCATCGGCTCAGCAAAGAATGGATATAGATCTGATAATAAAAGAAAAGGGTATACAGAGCCTGCCCGAAAAGCTTCGCCAAACGGCGGAGGCACGCGTGAACAATCCGGAGGCTACCCTTACGGAGCTTGCCGGAGAGCTTGAAATAACCAAATCATGCCTAACGCACAGGCTTAAAAAGCTGTCCGAAATAGCGGATGATATACGCCTGCATGGCGGCGGGGCCATGAACTCGGACGGAGAGGAGAATATATGAGCGGTTTTACGCATCTGCATGTGCATACAATATACAGCCTGCTTGACGGCGCCTCAAAAATACCGGCGCTTGTTTCACGCGCCAAGGAACTGGGCATGGATTCAATTGCCATAACCGACCACGGCGTTATGTACGGCATAATAGATTTTTATAAAGAGTGCACTAAGCAGGGCATAAAACCAATTCTCGGCATGGAGGCGTATGTTTCCCCCGGTTCGCTTTACGATAGGGAAGGCACCAGGGAATATAATCACCTTATATTACTTGCCAAAAATCAAAAGGGCTACCAAAACCTTATGAAGCTCAGCTCAATCGCTTTTGTGGACGGCTTTTATTATAAGCCCAGAATAGATTACGATGTGCTGGAGCAGTATCACGAGGGGCTTATCTGCCTTTCCGCGTGCCTTGCGGGCAGCATACCCCAGGCCTTGCTACACGGCAGGTTTGAGGAGGCCCGTTCATTAGCGTTAAGGCTTAAACGTGTATTCGGAGAAGATTTTTATATAGAGCTTCAAAATCATGGCTTGCCGGAGCAGCTTGAGGTGCTGCCAAAGCTTGCCAACCTTGCGAAGGAGCTTGATATAAAGGCCGTAGCCACAAACGATATTCATTATGTGGACAAGTCGGACGCGGAGGCGCAGGACATGCTGCTGTGCATACAAACGGCCAAATTCGTGGACGATGAAAACCGCATGCGCATGAGCGCCGATGAATTCTATCTTAAAAGCGAGGACGAGATGCGCTATGCGCTTAGGGGCTATGAGTACGCCGTTGACAATACCCGCGAGGTGGCGGATAAGTGCAGCGTAACAATAGCCTTTGGCGAAAGGCATCTGCCCGGCTTTACCGCGCCGGACGGCATGGATAATTTTGATTATCTTAAAAAGCTTTCGGAAGATGGGCTTAAGCGCAAAATGCCGAACGCTGACGACAGCGCGCGTGAGCGGCTTAATATGGAGCTTGAAATAATCCGGAATATGGATTTTACGGATTATTTCCTTATCGTGTGGGACTTTGTGGCCTTTGCCCACAGAAACGGAATATTCGTAGGCCCGGGCCGCGGCAGCGGAGCGGCAAGCCTTGTGGCATATTCTTTGGATATAACGGACGTTGATCCGCTTTTATACGATCTCCCGTTCGAGCGCTTTCTGAACCCGGAGCGTGTGTCAATGCCGGATTTTGATATAGACTTCTGCGTTGAAAGGCGCCAGGAGGTTATTGACTACGTTGTTGAAAAATACGGCAAGGATAATGTTTCCCAGATAATCACGTTCTCAACGCTTGCGGCTCGAGCTGTTGTTAAGGATGTGGGCAGGGCAATGCGAATTCCTCTGCAGGAAGTGAACAGGATAACAAAGCTTATTCCGCATGCCTTGGATATAACGCTCAATAAGGCGCTTGAGGTATCGGCGGAGCTTAAAGAGCTTTATGATAACGATCCTACAATTAAAAAGCTTATTGATGTTTCAATAAAGCTGGAAGGTCTGCCCAGAAACCCCGGCACCCACGCGGCGGGTGTTGTTATAAGCGCCCAGCCGCTGAGCGAGCTTGTGCCGCTTCAGCGCAACGGGGATATAATTACCACGCAATTTTATAAAGAAATTATAGAAGAGCTCGGCCTTCTTAAAATGGACTTTTTGGGCCTAAGAACCCTTACCGTAATACGCGATACGCTCGATTTTATACGTGAGCAGGGCAAAAAGGTGCCGGACAGCGAGCTTAAGGATTATACGGATAAGCGCGTGTACGCCATGATATCGGAGGCCGATACGGACGGCGTGTTCCAGCTTGAATCGGCCGGCATGAAGCAGTTTATGCTGCAGCTTAAGCCGGGCTGCCTGGAGGATCTAATCGCCGGAATTTCCCTCTTCAGGCCCGGCCCCATGGATCAGATTCCAAAATATCTTGCCGGCAAAAACCATCCCGACCAGGTAACGTACCTGCATGAAAAGCTGCGCCCTGCGCTTAAGGCAACATACGGCTGCATGGTGTATCAGGAGCAGGTAATGCGCATTGTGCGCGATGTGGCGGGCTACTCAATGGGCCGCAGCGACCTTGTGCGCCGCGCCATGGCTAAAAAGAAGCACGATGTTATGCAGAAAGAAAGGCATAACTTTGTATATGGCATAGAGGAAAACGGCGTTGTAAGCGTGCCGGGCGCCGTAAGAAACGGCGTTGATGCCGAAACGGCCAATAAAATATTCGATGCTATGGCGGATTTCGCGTCATACGCGTTCAATAAGCCGCATGCCGCCTGCTATGCCGTGCTTGCGTACAGAACGGCCTACCTTAAGGCATATTATCCGGTTGAGTTTATGACGGCTATGTTAAATAGCTTTATAAGCAGCGTTGATCAGCTTGCGGGATATATAAATACGGCGCGCAGAATGGGCATAACCGTACTGCCGCCGGATATAAACAAAAGCCGTGAAAAATTCAGCGTGGAGGACGGCAAAATCCGCTTTGGCCTTGCCGGTATAAGAAACGTTGGCGAGGGCGCGATGAAGGACATTATAGCCGAGCGCGATCGCGGGGGAATATTTAAGGACTTTACGGATTTCGCGAACCGCGGCGGCGAAATAAACAAGCGCATGGTTGAATCCATGATAAAGGTCGGCTGCTTTGACAGCATGGGCGTGAAACGTTCCCAGCTTATGGCGGTATATGAAAAGGTTCTTTCGCTTGCTGCGGGGGACAGAAAGCAGGCCGCGGCGGGGCAGATGAGCCTATTTGATTTCGGCGGGGGCGATAGCATACGCCGAAGCTTTGTAGAGCTGCCGAATATACCGGAGTTTGCCGAGGCTGAAAAGCTTGAAATGGAGCATGAAACGCTTGGTATATACTTAAGCGGGCATCCGCTTAACGATTATGCCGATATACTTGCATCTCTTCCGGATACCGCCGCCAAGCTTTCGGGCAAAGGAAGCGAGGAAGATGGCATTGAGATTGGGCCGCAGGAAGGCGACAAGGTAAAAATAGGCGGCATTATAACCCACGTAAAAACCAAGCTGACCCGCTCCGGCAGCGGAATGATGGCCTATTGCACGCTTGAGGATACCACGGGCTCAATAGAGTGCCTGGCGTTCCCTTCCGTGTTTACAAAGTATTCGAGCCTTCTTACGGGCGATTCAAAGGTTATCGTTTCGGGAAAGCTCAATGTGCGCGATGAGCAGGAAAACATGATTTTGATAGACGATGTGCAGCCGCTTATAAAGCGCAGCGCGTCCGAAAAAATATACCTTAGGCTGAATACGCAGGACACGCAGCTTATGAACAGGCTTATGAGCGTGCTTCGCCGCTTCCCCGGCAATGTGCCCGTGGTTCTTCACGATCCGAACACGAAGCGTACGCAGCTTGCGCCTAAGGAATTGTTTGTTAATCCCTCCGGAGCCGTAAAGGATGTGCTTTGCGAGCTTCTGGGACAAGATAATGTTAGAATAAAAAAGGGAGAATAGTTTTTTATGAAAAAGATAGGAGTACTTACAAGCGGCGGGGACACGCCGGGTATGAACTCGGCAATACGTGCCGTGTTTAAGGAAGCCGATTATCGCGGAATGGACGTTATGGGCATATTCCATGGCTTTAAGGGACTTATAGAGGGCCGCATACGCAGGCTTACCCACGAGGATGTGGCAAACGTTATGCATAAGGGCGGCACCGTGCTCAGAACCGCCAGAAGCGCCGAGTTCATGCAGGAAACCGGCTTTGCCAAGGCTCTTAATATGCTCCACGCTTATGATATAGACGGCCTTATTATAATCGGCGGAGATGGCAGCTACCGCGGCGCTAAGCAGCTTTATGAAAACGGAATAAAGACAATAGGCCTGCCAGGAACAATAGATAACGATATGGGGTATACCGATTATACAATCGGCTTTACAACTGCCGTTAATACCATAACCGATGAAATATATAAAATCAGGGACACTATGCGCGCCCATGACCGCGTAGGCGTTGTAGAGGTTATGGGCAGAAACTGCGGCGATATAGCGCTTTGGTCGGGCGTTGCCGGCGGCGCGGATATGATAATTGTGCCGGAGGTTCCCGTGGACTGGGCGGACTGCGCAAGGCAGCTTGAAAAGAACAAGCTTAGGGGTCAGCTTACAAGCATTGTCATAATCGCCGAGGGCGCCGGCAAGGCGGAGGATTTTGCCCGCTATGTGAACGAGCATACGGATGTTGAGGCCAAGGCCATAGTGCCGGGCTATATACAGCGCGGCGGCAACCCCACCGCTTTTGACAGAATACTTGCCGCAAGGCTCGGTCAGCGCGCCGTTGAACTGCTTGCCGACGATGTCGGCGGCCGTGCTGTAGGTATACACGATAATAAAATAATAGACGTAAGCATAGAAGAGGCCGTAAATATGCAGGATAGCTTCGATGAAAAGCTGTTCAAGTTCAATTCCGTGCTTGCAAGGTTTTAATAGGAGAGCATAATGGCAAAAAAGGTTAAATCCGCCGGTCCCGTTAACAGGAACGACGATATAGAGCTGAATATAGATTCTCTTGGCTCGGAAGGGCAGGGCGTGGGCAGGTATGAAGGCCTGGCCGTGTTTGTGCCGTTCGCGCTTCCCAATGAGCATGTTAAGGCGCATATCATAAAGGCCGCGTCAAACTATGCCGTTGGCAAGCTTATAAGCGTTGACAGCCCGAGTGAGGACAGGCGAGAGCCCAAGTGCTCTTCATTCACGCGCTGCGGCGGATGCAATCTGCTGCACATGGATTACGCGGCGCAGCTTGAATATAAACGCGGCGTGGTTGAAAACGCGCTTAAGCGCATAGGCAAAATAGATAATCCGCCTGTTGAAAAAACAATAGGCATGGAGCATCCGTATCATTATCGCAACAAGGCCGCGTTCCCATTCGCGGAGGTGGATGGGCGCATGTGCTTCGGCTTCTTTGCGCCGCGCAGCCACAGGCTTGTGCCGATAGACGGCTGCCTTATTGAAAACCGGGCGCTGTACGCCGTGGCGGAGGCCGTGCATTGCTGGGCGGAGGAAAACGACATTAAGCCATACGATGAGCAGACCGGAAGCGGCACGCTTCGCCATGTGGTGGGACGCATAACCACCGCCGGTGATATTATGGCGGTTATAGTGGCCAAGGGCAGGCCTAAAAAGCTGAATGCCCTCATATCTATGCTTACCGAGCGCTGCGAGGGGCTTAAGTCCATAATACTCAACCGTAATGACGAGGCTACTAATGTTATATTCGGCCGCCAGTTTGAAACTCTTTGGGGCGCGGATACTCTAAGCGAAAAGCTTTGCGGCTTTAAGTTTGAAATAAGCGCGGAATCATTCTTGCAGGTGAATCCGGTTCAAACGGAAAAGCTCTACGGCAAGGTAGAGGAGTTTTTGCCTAAAAAAGAAAAATACGAGGCTGTTGATGTATATTGCGGGGCGGGCACCATCTCTATGATAATCGCAAAGCACGCTTCCCACGTTACAGGCATAGAATATGTCCAAAGTGCCGTGGAGGACGCGCGCCGCAACGCCGCGGCAAACGGCGTTACCAATGCGGACTTTATATGCGCTGATGCGGCAGAGGCCTTGCCCAAGCTTGTGGCCGGCGGCGCGGCCCCCGATGTTATAGTGCTCGACCCTCCGCGCAAGGGCTGCGATCGCGCCGTGCTTGATGCGATAATAGCGAGCGGTACACCTAATATAGTTTATGTCTCCTGCGACCCCGCTACCCTCGCCCGCGATGTAAACATTCTCTCTCAATCGGGCTATGCCCTCCAAACCGCACAACCAGTTGACATGTTCCCTCAAACTTGCCATATAGAAACCGCGGCGTTTTTGTCCAAATTTTGAGCGAAGAAACGTATTGAGGGCAGTTTAGATGTGGACGATGCGGATCTGACTTGCGCAGAAAGCAAAGCGACCTA
>CAZRHS010000021.1:0-26246 GCA_964600045.1 uncultured Clostridium sp. | reverse complement strand
CGACTAAAAATTTATATTATTGTATCCTGATGCAAATATATGTATAATCATTTATAGAGGCGGATTATACTCCGCCGGGAAAGAGGACCGTGAAGATTTGGACAGTTTCACCATTGATAAAGAAATGAAAATGCCCGGCATCCCGCTCAGGGGAATGGTAATGCTGCCGGGCGAGCTTTTGCATTTTGACATAGGGCGCGAGGAAAGCCGCCGCGCCGCACAAGCCGCGGAAGAAAACGATTCCTGCGTTTTTCTGACCGCGCAGAAAGACAGCACAAAAACAACAGTTAAGGCCGAAGATGTATACAGCATGGGCGTAATATGCCGCATAAGGCAAACGGTAAGCCTGCCGGGCGGCATGCTTAGAGTGCTTGCGCTTGGCCTTTGCCGCGCCCGCATAAAGGAAGCCAGCTACGGCAGCTACACTACGGTTACCGTTGAAACAGTTGATGATGAGCCCTGCAACCCGCTTGTTGCCGAAGCTTTAAGGCGCAGAATAGACAAATCCTTTACCGAATATTTAGGCCTGACCAGCCGCATAAACGCCGAATCCGCCGAGGGTATTCGCCAGATTACCTCTGCCGGCCGGTTTGCCGACGCAATAGCTAACGCCGTATTTGTAAAATCAAATATGCGCCAGGCCACTCTTGACGCGCTTAACATTGAGGAAAGGCTTAAGGTTGTGCTTGCGGGCGTTATGGGCGAGGTTGAGATAGTTCGCATAGACAGGAGCATTGCAGAGGAAGTTAAGCGCAGCATGGATAAGAGCCAGCGCGAATACTATCTGCACGAGCAAATGAAGGCCATACGCAAGGAGCTTGGCGAAACCGACCAGGATGAGGCCGATGAATACGCCAAACGCCTTAAAGAAAAGAATATGCCGCAAAACGTGCGTGAGAAGCTTGAGCGCGAGATTACCCGCTTCCGTGAGCTCCCCGCCGCGTCGCACGAGCAGCCGCAGATGCGCAACTATATAGAATGCATGCTTGAGCTGCCGTGGTGCGAGGAAACGCAGGACAATCTGGACATAGACCACGCCCGCGAGATACTTGATAACGATCATTTCGGGCTTGAAAAGGTTAAGCAGCGCATACTTGAGCACATTGCCGTGGCAAAGCTTACGGGCAAGGTGAACGGGCAGATAATATGCTTTGTAGGCCCGCCGGGCGTTGGCAAAACAAGCATAGCTTCGAGCATAGCGCGCGCATTGGGGCGCAACTTTGTAAGGATGAGCCTTGGCGGCATACATGACGAGGCAGAAATTCGCGGCCACAGGCGCACATACATAGGCGCAATGCCCGGCCGCATAATAGCCGCAATGCGCCAGGCGGGGAGCATAAATCCCCTGCTGCTCTTTGATGAGATAGATAAGCTTACATCCGACATGCGCGGAGACCCTGCCGCGGCTATGCTGGAGGTTTTGGACAGCGCGCAGAACTACGCCTTCCGCGATCATTTTCTTGAGCAGGAATATGACCTTTCAAAGGTTATGTTTATAACCACGGCAAACGATAAATACGCCATTCCCAAGCCCCTGCTTGACAGGATGGAGATAATTGAGCTTAGCGGTTACCTTGAAACCGAAAAGGTTGAAATAGCGAAGCGGCACCTTATACCGAAGCAGCTTGAAAAGCACGGGCTGAAAAAGAGCCAGCTCAGCATTAATGACGAGGCACTGATTGAGCTTATACGAGGCTATACGCACGAGGCCGGCGTAAGAGAAGCGGAGCGCGAGATTGCCGCCGTTTGCCGCAAGGCCGCTATGGACATAGGCAGCGGAAAAACCAAGATACGCGTTGGCAAGCAAAAGCTTGTATCTTATCTTGGTGTACCTAAGTTCAGCCACAGTACGATAGATAACGAAAACGAGGTCGGTTTGGCGAACGGTCTTGCCTGGACAAGCTTTGGCGGCGAAATGCTGCAGATAGAGGTTCAGACCGTGCCGGGCTCCGGGCAGGTAATACTCACCGGCAAGCTGGGCGACGTTATGCAGGAAAGTGCCAAGGCCGCGCTTACGTTTATAAAAGCTCACGCGGACGAATTCGGCATTACAATGCCGCTTGATAAGCGCGATATACATCTGCACGTTCCCGAGGGCGCCGTGCCTAAGGACGGTCCAAGCGCCGGCATAACCATAATGACTGCCATACTGAGCGCGCTGACGGCTATCCCCGCCCGCGCCGACACGGCAATGACCGGCGAGATCACGCTGCGCGGCCGCGTGCTTGAAATAGGAGGCCTTAGAGAAAAGCTGCTTGCGGCATACCGAGCCGGAATAAAGCGCGTGCTTATTCCAAAGACCAATGAAAAGGATCTTTGCGACGTGCCTGACGAGGTTAAGGCAAACATGGAGATTATAGGCGTTTCAAGCGCAATGGAAGTTGTGGGACTTGCTCTTGAGCGGATCCCGCAGAAAAAGGCCGCCGAGACCGGCGTTCAGCAAGGATAAGTATGGAAAAGTTTGAAATTAAAAAAGCCGTATTCGAAACAAGCTTTGGCCTTGGCGGTAAGTTTATTCAGGCCGGGCCGCAGATAGCCATGGTTGGAAGATCCAACGTGGGCAAATCAAGCCTTATAAATTCGCTGTGCCGCAATTCAAAACTTGCGCGCATATCGGCAAGCCCCGGAAAGACCAGGCTTATCAACTATTTTAGAATAAACGACGGTTTTTATCTTGTGGACCTGCCCGGATACGGCTACGCCAAAGTATCGAAGTCCGAGCAGGAAAGCTGGGGCCAGCTTATGGAAAGCTATCTTTCAAGCGGATGCGTCAGCCATATATTTATGCTTATAGACATTCGCCATGAGCCAACCGCCGCCGATAAGCAAATGCTTGAATGGATAATATACTACGGCGTGCCGTATACGCTTATCGCCACAAAAGCGGACAAGCTTTCCAAGGCCAAGCGGCAGCAGGCGGCTAATCTTAACGCAAAGCTGCTCGGCGCTCCCCCATGGGCGCTTTGCTACAGCGCCGAAACGGGCGACGGTCGGGACGAGCTGCTTGCGCGCATAGGCGCGATAATAAACGACAGCACTGTTCCCGCTGAATAAAATACAAATATTGCCTACTTTTTGCATAAGCTACTTGACATAACCATATACGGTAAGCATAATAGTGAAAGTAAAAAAACAAGCTTTGGAGGATGTGGCAATATGGCTTTGAGAAAATGCCCGCGCTGCGAACTGAATTATATAAAAGACGATGAGAAATACTGCAATGTATGCCGCCGCGAAATGAAGGGCGGCAGCAGCGAGCCGGACGACAGCATAGTAATGTGCAGCGAATGCGGGGAAAATCCCGCGGTTAAGGGCAGCGACCTTTGCGCGATATGCCTTAGAGAGGCCCGCAGGCAGGGCATGCAATCCAGCACCGAAGAGGAATCAATACCCGATACCGACGAATTGGTACTTGGCGGCGTTGCGCTTGATGAGATGGAAGTTCCCATGCCGAGCGAAGGCGAAATTCCCGAAAGCGAGCTGAACGAGATAGATAAAGAGCTTGCTTCCGACGACGACATTGAGGATGAAGAGGACGAGGACGATATTCAGCCCGAACCCGAAAAAGCACATTCAAAGAGAAAGTGATACTACCCGATGAAGGTATTTGCCCTAGGAGATTTACATTTAAGCGGAAATTCTAATAAGCCGATGGATGTGTTCGGCCCGGCATGGGCTGACCACCCGAATCGTATAATCTCCGCCTGGCGCGATACCGTAAGCGATAACGATTTAGTACTTATTCCCGGAGATATAAGCTGGGCAATGCGGCTTGAGGACGCTTTATGCGACCTGCAATTCATAGGTGAGCTGCCCGGCACCAAACTTCTTTTAAGAGGCAACCATGACTACTGGTGGAGCGCGCTCGGCAAGGTTCGCGCCGCGCTTCCCGATGGCTGCTTCGCTCTTCAAAACGACTGCTTTACGATTAACAACATATCAGTATGCGGAAGCCGAGGCTGGGTCTGCCCCGGCTCTTCCGGATACAGTGAAACGAAAGACCGGGCTATATACGAGCGCGAGCTTATAAGGCTTAGAATGAGCCTTAATCGTCTGCCGGAAAACACCACCCGCATTTTGATGCTGCACTTTCCCCCATTCAATGAAAAGCAGCAGGATTCGGGCTTTACCAAGCTCGCAGAGGAATTTAATATAAGTTACATTATATATGCCCATCTTCACAGCAAGGCCTGTTTGGGGGCTTTTGAGGGCGTTCGCAACGGCATAAGCTACTCCCTTTGCTCCGCCGATCATTTGGGCTTCGTTCCCCGACTTATAACCGAATGTGACTGATTATCACACACTGACAAAAAACTTATAAAATGCGAAAAAGCGGCGAATCGCCGCTTTTTCTGATACTTTTGAGTGAGGACCTTCACTCATGAATTTTCTTATTTAATTACCTGCTGGGGCTCCTTCTCCTCACCATCAGGCACTTTCTTTGAGTGAACAAGAGTGTTCACAAGTATGCCAAGAATCAGTGAGCAGGCAACGGAGGTAATAGTTACCTGGCCGAAGGTTACGGTCAGACCGCCGATACCGGCAATCAGTATAGCGGAAACCACGAACAGGTTACGGTTGTCGTTCAGGTCTACTTCCTGCACCATCTTCAGGCCGGAAACAGCTATGAAGCCATACAGAGTGAGGCAAACGCCGCCCATGACGCAGGCAGGGATGGAATCCAGGAACGCTACCAGCGGGGAAAGGAAAGCTACAAGTATCGCCATCACGGCAGCACCGCTGATGCTTACAACGGAAGCGTTGCGGGTTATGGCAACGCAGCCAACGCTCTCACCATAAGTGGTGTTGGGGCAGCCGCCGAAGAACGCGCCAAACATGGAGCCAACGCCATCGCCCAGCAGAGTACGGGCAAGGCCGGGGTCAGTCAGAAGGTCAACATTGATGATGGTGGAAAGGTTCTTGTGGTCAGCAATGTGCTCGGCGAAAACAACGAACGCCACGGGTACGTAAGCCGCCGCCACAGCGCCGATATAAGCCGCGTTCAGCTCACCGACACCGCCGAGAGCGGTCAGGAATGTGAATTCAGGGAAAGTGAAGAAAGTTTTGACGGAAACGCCGCCTTCTACCAGAGCCTTGAAGGGAGCGAAGTCGATGATCTGCAGGGCGGGATTATTGGTGGCAATGCCGATGCAGGTGAATACCAGAGCCACGGCGTAGCCGGCCATAATGCCTATAATAAAGGGAACGAGTCTGGCTTTTTTGTTGCCGAACACGGAGCAGATAATTACAACAAACAGAGTTACAAGGCCGCAGATAAGGGCTATGTTGGGGGAAGCGGTAGCTACGCCATCGATTGCTACATCACCCTTAACCATATCACCTACCGCGTTGCCGGCAAGGCTAAGACCAATGATGGCAACGGTGGGCCCGATTACTACGGCAGGCATAAGCTTGTTAATCCATGCCACACCGGAAACCTTTACGATTATAGCTAAAACAACATACACAAGACCGGCAAAGAATGCGCCGATGATCAGGCCAAGATAGCCAAGCGCCATGGAAGACGCACCGGCAAAAGCAGCCAGCATAGCGCCGATGAAGGCGAATGAGGAGCCAAGGAAAACGGGGCTGCGGAATTTGGTGAAGAGCTGATATACGAAGGTACCAACGCCTGCTCCGAAAAGCGCGGCAGAAGCAGTCATGCCGTTTCCGACTACCGCGGGAACCGCTATGGTCGCCGCCATAATTGCCAGCAGCTGCTGGAACGAGAACGCAACCAGTTCAGTAAATTTGGGTTTGTCTTTAATGTTGTAGATAAGATCCATGTTTTTCTCCCTTTCACATTTTCTTCCTGTTTTTATATAAGCCCTCTCATGAGGGATTATATTTCATGTTTTCAGCGCTCGTAGAGTTTTACGCTGTAAGGCGAATCGTCCACCGACGGAACGGTTACGGCCACAACCTCGTTTTTTGATGTTGGGATATTTTTTCCTACGAAATCGGCACGAATCGGCAGTTCCCTATGCCCGCGATCCACCAGCACCGCAAGCTGTATTGATGCCGGACGGCCGTGATGGAACACGCCCTCGATAGCCGCTCTGGCCGTGCGCCCGGTATAAATCACGTCGTCCACCAGAACGCAGTTTTTGCCTTCAAGCTCGGTGGGTATCATAGTGTCCCCGGCATTCGGAAGCTCCGTAAGTTCGCTCAGGTCATCACGATAAAGCGTAATGTCGATATATCCGACCGGAACCTGCACACCCTCGAACATAAGAATATTTTTGGCGATTTCCTTTGCGAGCGGCACTCCCCTGCGCTTAATTCCGAGCAGAAGAAGCTTATCCGTGCCGTTATTCCGTTCCAATATTTCATGCGAAATACGCTTAAGAGATCTGATTACTGCCGCTTCATCCATAATCTCTGTTTTATACTGCATGGAAATTTCTCGCTTTCTCCATTATAAGCAATAAAAAAGCTTGCCCGGCCGGCAAGCTTTATACACATATTCACCGCAGAGATTATAAACCGCCCTCTGCACCAGTACTGCGACCTTGCCAGCATCTCTGTACCGCTTAAAAATCACCACGCGTATATTATCATAAGCGGGATGATTTGTAAATATGGAATTTGGGTGAAATTAGGGTAAACTTTAATATTGAATTCATTCTTGCTTATTAACAAAAAAGCGGAAGCGCCGGCGCGCTTCCGCTTGATAGATTGTTTTGATTTAGTTTGCTGCGGGTGCTTCGGGCAATGCTTCTGCCTTGCCGTAGACGGGCAGTGATGTGCCGTCTATGACACCCTTCGTGATTTCGCAGGTCTTTATATCCTGCATTGAGGGCACATCGAACATTATGTTCATCATGGCGTTTTCCAGTATCGCCCGCAGTCCGCGAGCACCAGTCTTACGCTCTATTGCCAAATGCGCTACCTCTCTGAGTGCATCCTCATCAAACGTAAGCTGCACGCCATCCATCTCGAGCAATCTCTTGTACTGGCGCGCAAGAGCGTTCTTGGGCTTGGTAAGAATGTCCATCAAGGCATTCTCGTCAAGCTGCTCCAGGGTTACGATAATGGGTACACGGCCTATGAACTCGGGGATAAGACCGTATTTCAGCAAATCCTCCGGCAAAATCTTTTTAAGTATTTCGCCGACGTCCTTTTCGCCCTGCGTAGCAACCTCCGCCCCGAAACCGAGCATCTTCTTAGCCGTACGGCGGGATATTATGTCCTCTATCCCCGCGAACGCGCCGCCGCAGATAAACAGTATTTTAGATGTGTTTATCTGTATAAACTCCTGATGCGGGTGCTTGCGGCCTCCCTGCGGGGGAACGCTCGCAACCGTACCTTCGATTATTTTAAGCAGTGCCTGCTGCACGCCTTCGCCGCTCACGTCTCGCGTGATGGAGGGGTTTTCGCTCTTGCGGGCGATTTTGTCTATCTCATCGATATAAACAATACCCTTTTCGGCACGGGCGACATCATAATCGGCCGCCTGTATGAGCTTAAGCAGAATGTTTTCAACATCCTCGCCCACGTAGCCTGCCTCGGTAAGGCTTGTGGCATCCGCTACCGCGAACGGCACCTTCAGCACACGGGCCAATGTTTCCGCAAGCAGAGTTTTACCGCTGCCGGTAGGCCCAAGCATGACAATGTTGCTCTTCTGCAGCTCAACATCGTCCTTTGATTCGTCCGCGTTTATGCGCTTATAGTGATTATACACGGCAACCGCAAGCGCGCGCTTGGCGGCCGCCTGGCCAACCACATACTGATCAAGCACATCGACTATATCCTTCGGCTTAGGAAGATCCTTAAGCTCCTCCGTCTCCTCCGGATAATCATCATCTATAATATCCTTGCACAGTTCTATGCAATCCGAGCATATATACACGCCCGGCCCGGCTATTATACGGTTGACCTCGTCCTGTGATTTGCCGCAGAAGGAACACTTAATGGTTCCTTTGTCGTCGTTTTTTGCCATCGATTTACCTCCTCGGAGGGATTATCTCGTCGATCAGCCCATAGTTAAGCGCTTCCTCGGCGGTCATATAATGATCGCGTTCGGTATCCAGCGCAATCTGCTCAACGGTTTTGCCCGTACGCTCAGCCAGTATTTTATTCATCTTTTCCCTGGTTTTCAAAAGCTGCTCGGCGTGAATGGCAACTTCTGTCGCCTGTCCGCGCGCGCCGCCAAGGGGCTGATGAATAAGAATTTCTCCGTTAGGCAGGGCACGGCGCTTACCCTTAGCGCCGGCCGCCAGCAGGAACGCGCCCATGCTTGCCGCCATACCGATGCATATTGTTGAAACATCGCAGCGTATGTACTGCATGGTGTCGTATATGGCCATGCCGGCGGTTACGCTGCCGCCGGGGCTGTTTATATACAGGCTTATATCCTTATCCGGGTCATCCGCTTCAAGGAAAAGCATCTGGGCAACGATAAGATTCGCCTCATCGTCCGTCACTTCCCCGCCAAGGAAAATTATTCTGTCTTTAAGCAGGCGAGAGTAAATATCGTATGAACGTTCACCCTTGTTCGTCTGCTCCACTACCATAGGTATAAGGCCCATTCTGCGCCTCCTTTACATTTATATATCAGCGCCCGGGATTAAATTATTTCTCAATAGCGCTGTCGCAGAGCATTTCGAGAGTATTGTCAACAACGACCTGATCCTCGAAATACGCCTTGTCTTCTTCGCTGAGCTTCTGCTTGAACTCATCCGCCCTGTCGCCAAACTGAGCGCAGTACTCATCAAGCTTCTTTTCAACCGCTTCGGGATCGGCCTTTATGCCCTCCGCCTTAACTATAGCGTCAAGCACAAGCTGGGTCTTTACGCGGCGCTCGGCATCGCCCTTCATCTCTGCCTTGATGGCATCCACGGTGCTGCCGGTGAACTTGCAATAATCCTCAAGGGAGATGCCCTGCATGCTGAGGCGATAGCGGATATCGTTGAGCATGTGATCCATCTGATGCTCTACCATAACCTCGGGAATATCAACGGTAGCATTGGCTACGGCCTTGTCGATAACCTCGTTCTCCTTCTTTATCTTGGCATCCTTCTTTGCCTTTTCCTCAAGCTCTTCCTTCTTGTGGGCACGGAATTGATCCATGGTATCGAAATCGGAGATGTCCTTTGCAAGCTCATCGTCTATCTCAGGCAGCTCCTTGGTGCGGATGGCATGTACCTTTACATGGAACACGGCATCCTTGCCCTTAAGATCGTCGCTATGGTACTCTTCGGGGAACTTAACGTTAAGATCCTTCTCCTCGCCGATGTTCATGCCGACCATCTGCTCTTCAAAGCCGGGAATAAAGGTGCCGCTGCCGATGGTGAGCTGCTGATGCTCAGCCGTGCCGCCTTCGAACTTTACGCCGTCTACGCTGCCGCTGTAATCAAGCTCTACCTCGTCGCCATTCTCAACAGGGCGCTCAACATCTATCATGCGGGCTACCTTCTCGCGCTCGCGCTCGATTTCGGCATCCACCATTTCGTCGGTAACTTCATATTCCTGCTTGGCAACCTCAAGGCCCTTATACTGGCCGAGAGTTACCTCGGGCATAACGGTAACAACCGCCTCAAACTCAACATCCTTGCCCTTTTCGGCGCTGAGAATGGTTATCTCGGGCCTGTCTACGGGCTTTACATCGTGCTCCTTAACGGCGGCTTCGTAAACCGCGGGATACGCTTCATCAAACGCTTCGTCAACAAACACGTACCAACCATAGGTCTTTTCGATAACACCCTTGGGTGCGTGGCCTTTACGGAAGCCGGGTATGGCGATATTGTTGCGTATTTTAATGTACGCCTTGTCAGTCGCCTTTTCAAAGTCCTCAGCAGGTATGCTCATGGTGAGCTTTACCTTGTTGCCCTCAAGCTTTTCAAAACTTGCCATAATATCCTCCGAACAATAATTAATCGTTGTCAAACAGGCGGACATACCGCCGTCAGTATAGCTTATCACAACGATGAGCCTTTTGCAAACAAAGATTATCCTAAATTTAGGCTTTTTACATTCTGTTTACAGTTTATTCCATTGACTTTTTTATGTTAAGGTATTATAATTCAGATAATCTAATTTAGCAAATTAGATGTTGAGGTTTTTGTTAACAGAATGTGTAAAAATAGTGTACATCGGACGAAAGGAGCTTATTGAACATGAAGCAGATACTGCGTGCCAAGATATACGGCGACTCCATAATGAAGGGCACCATACTTGATAACGGATACCGTTACCATGCCATAATGAACGAATACCTGGTTAAGCTTTACAACAAATTCGGAATAGAAGCGGAAAACCGCGCGCGCTTCGGCATAACCGTTCAGCGCGGGCACAACATACTGCTGCGCGACATAGACGAAGGGCTGGACTGCGAGCTTGCGCTGATTGAGTTCGGTGGGAACGACAGCGATTTCCGCTGGAACGAGATAAGCCTGGAGCCCGGCAAGGAGCACCTGCCGCTCACGTCCATGCAGGATTATAAAACCAACCTTATCACCATGACAGAAGAGCTAAGGGCGCAGGGCGTGCAGCCCATTATGATGACGCTTCCCCCGATTGAGCCCAACAGGTATCTTGATTTTGTATCAAGAAACGGCAACAACCGCGAGAGCATATTAAAGTGGCTCGGCTACGTTGAAAAGATATACGAGGTGCACAAATCATATTCCGACGCGGCGGCCGAAATCGCGCGCGACCGCATGGTGCCGCTGGTAGACGTAAGAAGTGCGTTCCCGACGGGCGACGCGTTGGGCGAATATGTTTGCATAGACGGCGTGCATCCGGACAAGAAGGGCTATCAGCTGATAGCGGACAGCTTCTCCTCCTTCTTAAAAACAGCGCTTGCGTAATCACAAAAGGGGCGTACCGAAATCGGTGCGCCCTTAGATTTTACTTATATAGGGATTAACTATCGAACATTTCCCCATCTATTCCGGCTATGTTATCAAATGCTATACTGTTGCCGTCCGCCGTGACAACAGCGCGGTTATATGAATCTATACGCCTTAATGTGATGTTTTCGGTAATATAGGCACCGCCCTGCTTGCGCTCATCCGGCACAAAATAGGTTACACTTATACGCGGCCGCTGCTTTTCGCAGATATGCAGAAGGCTGAGCCTTTCATTAATTTTTTGCTTTTCCTGCTCATCAAGCTCCGCCCGGCTGTCCGTTACACGCGCGGATTCATTAAGCGTTGCCTCATAACCGGTAAGCGCGGCAAACGGCGAGAATTGAGCCGCCCTGTCCGCGCGGCTCATGGGCCTGTGCCTTTGGGACACATGGTGGGGCATATTTATAATATCGTCATACTTATCGCTCACTCCCTATGCCCTCCTATCTGATGGTTACGCTCACGCGCGGTTGCTCCCTCTTTCAGGTTCATGCCCTTAAGTATCGCGTTTTTGCCGAATTTTTTCTTTATGGCAAGCACAGCCTGCTGAGCCTGCCTTTCCCGAGCTAGATCGGCATTCTTTTGTTTTTCGGCCGCCTCGTCCGTAAAAAAGCTAATCTGGCGTTCTTCTATCTTTGCGCTAAGTTCCTTTTCGCTTTCAACTCCGTTTGCGCTAACGGTTATTCGCCGCACAAGCAGGCCCTTATCCGCCACGCGATCGAATATATTAAGCACAGCCCGGGTAATCAATTTAGAGCTTGATGTTGGCTTTTCAAGGTTTTCGCTGCCGTGCGCCTGCTTTGGTACCTCGCGCCCGTAATAATCCCGCGTAACCTGGCCGGTATAATGCCGCCTGCGTTCGCTGTCCTTTATATTTTCAATATCGTAGCCTATATAAAGCGCCATTTGCTTTGCCGCAAGGCCATTATCCAAAAGCTCTAATGCCATGTTCTCCGCCATTTCGCGCACAACTATGCGAGCCTTTTCATTGGTATACGGGCACTGCAGTACCTGACCGCTGTTTATGCTTCGCGCGGAAGGTTTATAGGCCTTTATATCGGCGATGGTGCAATTTTCCCAACCCCATGCGTGATCTATAAGCAGTTCCGCGTTTATGCCGAACAGCTTATACAGCAATTCTTCATTATAGTACTCATCCGGCCTGCCAACCGAGCAGCGCGCCACATCCCCCATTGTATGAAGGCCTACCGAAGCAAGCCGCTTTTCATAACCACGGCCAACGCGCCAGAAATCCGTTATAGGGACATGGTCCCACAGCATACGGCGATAGCTCATCTCGTCAAGCTCCGCCATACGCACGCCGTTTTCATCCGGCTCGGTGCGCTTAGCGCCTATATCCATGGCTATTTTGGCCAGATAAAGGTTTGTGCCTATTCCAGCCGTTGCGGTGATACCCGTTGTGTTCAAAACATCCAATATAAGGCGCATGGCAAACTCCCGCGCCGTTAAACCGTATTTTTTAAGATACGGCGTTGCGTCTATAAAGACCTCGTCTATCGAATAAACATGAATATCATCGGGAGCGATATATTTAAGATATGTATTATACACGCGGGTGCTGTAGCGCATATAGTAGCTCATTCGGGGTTTTGCCGCGATGTATTGCA
Source organism: uncultured Clostridium sp. (assembly GCA_964600045.1). GTDB lineage: Bacteria > Bacillota > Clostridia > Christensenellales > CAG-138 > Phil1. The sequence continues at coordinate 13,765 of CAZRHS010000021.1, read as the reverse complement.
CCTCAAGCGCGGGATCATTATTCAGCTCATCCGCGTTATACGATCCACCTGTAAATGTTTTGTTTTTAATCTTTGCCCGGCGCAGGGCATTAACCTCTTTTACGCGCTCAACAACCTCAAAAAGTCGCGCCCTCCCGCTTATGCCATAAGCCTTAAGCGAGGGTGATACCGCAAGGCATATTGTTTTTTCGGTTCTGCTTTCATCCGCTACCACAAGATTTGTTTTAAGCGGATCAAGCCCGCGTTCCACGCATTCAACGGACGCAAAGAAGGACTTTAGATCTATGGCAATATATGTTTTGTCACTCACGGCCGTACCTCCTTTGGCTATATAGAACGAATGTTTGTATTTAGTATACCACACTTATCCGCGGCACGCCATAGTTTTATTGCCAAAGTAGATTATTAATTTTATTCACACGCTTTACCGTTAGTAACCTCCCCTGTATTTTGTGAATATACATGTTTAACGGGATTTATTTACCCTTTCACAGGTTCAATTGCATCATGAAGTTTATTCATCTTGTTATTGATTTTTTATTCAATTTAGTGTATCCTTTTATTTGTGGTAAGCTTTAATTCATGGAGGAACTATGAATAAAATTCGTCTTGGTCGCACAGAATTAATGGTTACATCCTGTTCATTCGGAGCGCTTCCGGTACAGAGGCGCAATGTTGACGACGCCGTAAAGCTGCTTAGAAAAGCATACGACGGCGGCATCAATTATTTTGATACCGCGAATATGTATACCGACAGCGAAATGAAGCTTGGCCTTGCGCTGAGCGATGTTAGGCACAACATTGTAATTTCCACCAAATCCGGCGGAAAAGACAAGGCCACCGTTACGGCGCACATAGAGAACAGCCTTAGAATGCTGAAAACAGATTATATAGACCTGTTCCAGTTCCATAACCCCGCTACCATGCCCACACCTGACGATGAGAACGGCCCCTATGCCGCGGCTCTTGAAGCCAAGAAAAAGGGCTACATTCGCCACATAGGCATAACAAATCACAGGCTTAAGCTTGCAGAAAGTTGTATAGACAGCGGCCTTTTTGAAACAATGCAGTTCCCCTTCAGCTATATAGGAACAACAGAAGAAATAGACCTTGCCCGCCGCTGCAAAGAAGCGGACATGGGCTTTATAGCCATGAAGGGTCTTGCCGGCGGCCTTCTTAACAACGCCAAGGCCTGCATGAACTTTATAAAGCAATATGATAACGTTGTTCCCATTTGGGGAATACAGACCGAGGAAGAGCTTGACGAATGGCTTGCGCTTGAAAACGCCGGTGATTTTGCCATGAGCGACGAGATAAAGGCCATTATAGAGCGCGACCGCAAGGACCTTTGCGGCAACTTCTGCCGCAGCTGCGGATATTGCCTGCCCTGCCCCGCCGGAATAGACATTCCCCAGGCAGCGCGCATGAGCCGCCTGCTCCGCAGATCGCCTTATCAGCCCTATATGTCCGACGAATGGCACGCCAAGATGCACAAGATTGACGATTGCCGTGGCTGCGGTGCCTGCGCTTCCCGCTGCCCCTATGGGCTTAACACTCCCAAGCTTCTTAAAGAGATGCTCGCCGACTACGATCAGTTCTACGCGGAGCACAAAAACTAATTTAGCCAGTTTCCGCCTGCTGTGTGACCCCCCTCCCGCCGCAGGCATATCGTCCGGAGCCGTTTACCGCAGAACGGCTCCGGTTTTTTATTTGCTCTTTATTTTAATAGCGTTATTTGGTAAAATTCATATACTAACGAAATATAAAGGTGATTTACATATATGGCACGCAAAAAATCATTATTGGCAATGCTTCGTCCCCAGCTTATTCTTATAGGCGCGATTGTGCTGGGAGTTTTGATATTCTCTCTTTGCTACAGCGCCGGCGGCGTGAATATGCTGAGCGGTTCAAATACTGAATCGGAGAGTGAAAGCACACCCACGGAAACTCCCACGGAGGATGCATCCGCCCTTGCCGCTAGCGCGACCCCCTCCCCTACCGAAACGCCAAAACCTTCAACAAGCGGCAGGCTTATTCCGTACTATGACGAAAACGGCATGTGGGGCTACAAGAACACCTCCGGCCAGGTTGTAATAGAGGCCATGTTCTCAGACGCCAAGGAATTTGATGAAGAAACGGCGTTCGCCGCGCAGAACGGTTTGTGGGGGCTTTTGAACCGCTCCGGAGCATGGATAGTAGAGCCCATCTGGAACAATGTGCGCGATTTCAGCGAGGACAAAGCCGCCGTTGAGTCCGGCGAAACATGGGGCTATATAGACCGCAGCGGCAATTTGATAATAGACTATATGTACCGTGAAGTTGGTGACTTCCATTGCGGCCGCGCCATAGCCCGCTCCGGTTCAGAATACGGCTTTATAGACGTGAACGGAGATATAGCGGTAGCCCAAAAATGGAGCGAAGTAAGTGACTACGGCGAGGATGTGGCATTCGCCCGCTCATCAAGCGGCAACAGCTATATTATAGATAAGGTTGGCGAAAAGATAGCCACTCTTTCTTCCAAGCAATACGGCACCGCGTACAGCGAAAGCTATGCCCTTATTCGCGACGGCAGCGAGGTTTATTACTTTAACAACAAAGGACAGACAGCCTACAAAACCCGCTATGAGGACGGGCTTAGCTTCGTGGGCGGATACGCGGCCGTTCAGATTGACGGTAAGTGGGGCTTTATAAACACGCGCGGCTCACTTGAGATAGAAAACAAATACCGCAGCGCCTGCTCATTCTCAAACGGGCTTGCGGCCGTGCAGGACGATGAAACCGGCCTTTGGGGATATATAAACACAACCGGTGAATACGTGATCGAACCGCAATTTGACACGGCGGAAGCCTTCAGCGACGGATATGCCTTGGTAAGCCTTAACGGAGAATATTCACTTGTGAATAAGTCCGCCGAGCTGACACACATGTATTTCAAATAAGTCTCATTCCATATAGTCCGTATTCCACGCACACAAGTTTATATTCAGCGCACATATTCAGCCAATATCTTTAATGATTTTGGCTGTTTTTTGATATATGGCATTGATTTAAGGCGAGCAACAACATATAATATGTCTGTACAGCGTGGACAGCGTTGCAAATATCTTAATTATTTTTAGCGAGGTTTATGGTATGCAGAAAATGATGGATGCGCTCGTTAAGCCTGAACGCGCAAAAGGACTTATACTTACTCAGGTTCCCGTTCCCGAACCCGGAATCGGCGAGGTTCTTATCAAAATACACAAAACCGCAATCTGCGGCACCGATGTGCATATTTATAACTGGGATCCGTGGAGCCAGCAGCACATTAACCCGCCCATGGTAATAGGCCATGAATACGTTGGCGAGATAGCCGCGCTTGGCCCCGGCGTAACCGAATACAAGGTTGGCGACAGGGTTTCCGGCGAAGGTCATATAGTTTGCGGGCACTGCCGCAACTGCCGCGCGGGCAACGGGCAATGGTGCAAGGAAACCAAGGGCGTGGGCGTAGACAGGCAGGGCGCTTTTGCCGAATACGTCTGCATACCCAAGACCAACGTTATACTTATGCCGGACGATATACCCGAGGACATAATATCCTTCTTTGATGCTTACGGCAACGCCACCCATACCGCCACCATGTTTGACGTGGTTGGTGAGGACGTGCTTATAACCGGCGCAGGCCCCATAGGCATGATGGCCGTTGGCATTTGCCGCCAGAACGGCGCAAGGAACATTATTGTTACCGACGTAAACGATTACAGGCTTAATATAGCCAAGCAGATGGGCGCAACCGCTACGGTAAACCTGACCCACGAAAAGCTTGAGGATGCCATGGCGGCGCACAGGATGGTTGAGGGCTTTGACGTAGGCCTTGAGATGAGCGGCAACGGCAACGCGCTTAACCAGCTGCTTAAATCCATGCGCAACGGCGGCAAGGTGGCACTGCTCGGCATAGCCGGCCCCGGCACCGTTATAGACTGGAACGACGTTATATTCAAGGGCCTTAACATACAGGGCATTTACGGCAGGAAGATGTTTGAAACCTGGTACAAGATGATAGCCATGATTCAGGCCGGCCTTGACCTGACCCCCATAATAACGCACCGTTTCCATTATACAGACTTTGAAAAGGGCTTTGAAGCCATGAACAGCGGCCATTCCGGAAAGGTAATACTTTCCTGGGAAAAATAAAAAAGGAGCAAAGCACAATGAAGAACGCATACGAGATCTACACCAAAGAGCTTGAAGGCATCCGCGATGCGGGTACCTACCGCGACGAGCGCATAATAACCACTGAACAGCGCGCGCGCATAGACACCACAACCACAAGCAACGTGCTGAACATGTGCGCCAACAACTACCTTGGCCTTTCCAACAACAAGGAAATTATAGAAGCCGCCAAGGAAAGTTATGACAGATGGGGCTTTGGCCTTTCAAGCGTACGTTTTATCTGCGGCACTCAGGACATACACAAGCAGCTTGAAAAGAAGCTGGCCGAGTTTGTGGGTACCGAGGACTGCATACTTTATTCCTCCTGCTTTGATGCCAACGGCGGCCTTTTTGAAACCCTGCTCGGCGCGGAGGACGCGGTTATATCCGACGAGCTTAACCACGCGAGCATTATAGACGGCGTTCGTCTTTGCAAAGCAAAGCGCCTGCGCTACAAGAACAACAACATGGAAGACCTTAAGGCTCAGCTTGAGGCCGCTAAGGACTGCCGCATAAAGCTTATCGCTACCGACGGCGTATTCAGCATGGACGGCTACATTGCCAACCTGCCCGCCATCTGCGACCTGGCCGACGAATACGGCGCGCTTGTAATGGTTGACGATTCGCATGCAGTCGGCTTTATGGGTGAGCACGGCCGCGGCACTGCAGAGGCCTGCGGCGTTATGGGAAGGGTTGACATAATAACCGGTACTCTCGGCAAGGCTCTTGGCGGAGCCAGCGGCGGCTACACCTGCGCGCGCAAAGAAATTATAGATCTGCTCAGGCAGCGCAGCCGTCCGTACCTTTTCAGCAACGCGCTTGCTCCGGCAATCTGCGCGGCAAGCCTGAAGGTGCTTGATATGCTCACCTCCTCTACCGCTCTGCGCGACAAGGTGCACGAGAACACGGCCTATTTCCGCGCCGAGCTTGGCAAGGTTGGCTTCGACGTACTGCCCGGCACTCATCCGATAGTACCCGTTATGCTTTACGACGCGCGTACAGCGCAGGAGTTCGCCGCGCGTATGCTGAAGAAGGGCGTGTACGTGGTTGGTTTCTGCTACCCCGTCGTTCCCATGGGCAAGGCGCGTATCCGCACCCAGGTATCCGCGGGTCACACCAAGGAAGACCTTGATTTTGCCGTAAAGTGCTTCAGAGAAGTAAAAGAGGAAATGGGTCTTTAATCATTATTAAAAAATGAATTCGGGCGGTATTCGGCTTCGGCCGGGTGCCGCCTGTTTGTTTGCCGTAAAGCAAGGCTTGACAAGCATGATGCCGAACCCCCATAATTAGGCAGACAGATAAAATCTGCTCTTTTGTGCTGTTTATAGGCACAAACGCACGCTTTTTCAAAGGCGCGTCCTGCCAGCTGTGTATGAGCGAGACGCATCTTTTGTATGCAAGATTAAAGCAACCCGAATAAGATAAAAGAGGGATATCCGTATGAAGAAAATGAAACGGCTTCTGTCGGCGGCGATGATGCTGCTGTTAACGGCATCGCTTCCGGTATCAGCGTTTGCGCAAGTATACGGTTCACACTTGGCGCAAAAGATACCAATGTAAGCGATATACTTGAAAAAGCATAAGATATCATGTAATCAAAAAGGAACCCACCCGGTAAAAAGGTGAGTTCCTTTTCTTTTAGTTAATCAGTCCATATCGCTGAGCTCTTTAGCGATTTTCGCGGCACAGCGCGCGTTATTCAGCGCAAGCTTTACATTTGCCTTGAATGCCTTGCCGCCGGTTATATCCTTTATGCTGGCAAGCAGGAACGGGGTTATGTTCTTTCCGCGTACGCCGGCCTCATCCGCCTTAACAAGCGCCTTTTGTATAACCTGTTCCATATAGTCAAAATCCATGGCGTATTCCTCGGGGATAGGATTGCCTATAAGCATTCCGCCCTTTAGGCCAAGCTCCTGCTTTGTATGAATAAGCTTGGCTATGTCCGCCTCGTCCTTGGCGGCATAATCAACGCCAAAGCCGCTCTTTCTGCAATAGAACGCAGGGAAATCAGATGTGCCGTTGCCTATTACGGGCACGCCCATTGTTTCAAGATATTCAAGGGTGCGGCCTATATCAAGTATTTGCTTGGCTCCGGCGCAGACCACGGCAACGTTTGTATGCGCAAGCTCCTGAAGATCCGCTGATACATCCATTGTAACCTCACCATGCCTATGCACGCCGCCGATGCCGCCGGTAGCGAAGACCTGTATGCCGGCATAGGCGCAGCACATCATAGTGCTTGCAACGGTTGTGGCGCCGTTTCGTCCCTCGGCCACATATATGGCGAAATCCCTGCGGCTTACCTTGCCGACATTCTCAGCCTTGCACATAAGCTCAAGCTCATCCGGAGTAAGGCCTATTTTTATTCTGCCGCCGACTATTGCCATGGTTGCGGGTATGGCGCCTTCGCTGCGCACAACGCGCTCAACCTCCGCCGCAAAATCCAGGTTTTCGGGATACGGCATACCGTGGCTGAGTATTGTGCTTTCAAGAGCGACCACGGGCAGATTGCTTGCCAAAGCCTCGGCGACTTCTGGCTGAATGTCAATATATTTGTTCAGTTCCATAAATATTCCTCCGTTAACTGTATTTTTCTATTATATTCTTAATGAGCGCTTCGCTCATATTTTCGTTTATCGTCTTTTCGCTCATAACGGCGGCAATTCCGGCCGCAAGCGCGTACTTTACGCTGCCGCGCGCATCCGCACCGTGAACTATGCCATATACAAGTCCTGCCATAAACGCATCCCCGGCACCTGTGGCGTTAGCCATTTTTTCAACCGGTTTCATGGCGGCAAAAAAGCTTTCGCCGCTTCTGTCGGCATAATAACAGCCGCGCTTACCTAAGCTGACCGCGACAGAATACGTGCCCTTATTAAGCACGGCATCGGCCGCCGCGACCACATCTTCATCCGTTTCAACCTTCATGCCGCTTAATATTTCAAGCTCCATAAGGTTTGGCTTAACAAGGTACAACCCATTAAGATACCGCGCAATCGTACGCGCGTATGTTGTTGAAACAGGGTCCGCGAACACCTTGGCGCTGCCGGATACCGACAATATCTCCTCTACCGTTTCACAGGCTAAACAGCCATCTATAATCACGGCATCGGCATTGGCTATAAAATGCTCGTTTTTACGGATATAATCCGGGCCAAGCTTTTTAAGTATGCGCATATCGCTCATGCCGAGCAGCATATCGCCGTTATCGTCAAGCACGGCTATGTAACTGGAACTTGTTTCGCCATTAAGCCTGAGCGCGTAATCCGTTCCTATGCCGGCCGCAGAGCAGCTTTGCATAATCCTTTCGCCGAACACATCCGTACCAATTGCGCTTATAAGCTCGGTTTTAACACCCATACGGCTTATGTTTTCAAGCACGTTTCGCGTTACGCCGCCGGCTGACATGGTAAGCATGCCGGGGTTAGAGTCCCTTAGAATAACGCTGTTTATGCTCCTGCCGAGCACATCCAAATTCGCCGCTCCGATGCCCGCAACATACCCTGCCATGCGTATACCCTTCCTTTCCTGCCGCATTATATCACACGATATTCAATATGTAAAACCGCGTTATTTACAAACAACAAAAAACAGACAGGCACTTTTTTGTGCCTGCCCGCATTGATTAACACGATATCTTATTCCTCTATAAGGCCCTTAACGGAGAACTCATATTTCATGGCAAGAGCCTTGAACAGCTCCTTCATCACGCCCTTGGATATTTCGCATATATCCAAACTGCCAACGAAATTAAGAACATCGACAATTTCGCTTTCGGGTACCTTATAGGCGCGAAGGCTCATGGTTAAGAAGCGATTCAGCTTTTTATCGATGGTAAACTTTTCATCGCAGGGATAAGCCATGAAGTTGCGCATAATGCCGGCGGAACCGATCTCCATTTCGAAGAAATCCTCTTCCGTAAGCCCCGGCTGATACGCGGCAAACGTATTGTAAAGCACCTTGGCGGTTTGCTGATATATATACTCTGATGCTTCCCGGTGCGAATAGGCCTCGGTATAAATCTCACGCAGATTTTCGTTCATCTCGGTAAGAGCAAGCTGTATTGCCGTTTCCACCGCATAAACATACACAGGCGGCAGATTCTCGCCCGTAAGCTTTGATGCCTCGCCAAACTGCGTCGAGAACATGAACTGCGTAAGCTCAACCAGCACACCGTCTTTCGCGTGGAATATGTTTTGGAAGCTGCTGCTTGACGCGCCTGTTTTTTGGATTATTTCGGCCATAGTGGTTTTTTTATAGCCTTTTTGCAAAAACAGCTTTACGCATACTTGCAATATACGCTTTTTTGTAGGTAAGCTTCGCTTGGTTGCCACTTTGAAATACCTCCCAAATATTTGGTTCAAGAAATCTATTTGGTTCAGTATATCAAACAGATTGGCTCGGGTCAAGAAATTTTCGCCATATATCTTAATAAATCAAACAATCAAGCCGTATTTATCCACGAGTTTTGAAAGTTCTTTGTCGCTAAGATTTCCCTCATAAAGAGCACGGCCCTGATACGCGCGCAGAACGGCTTCAAGAAGCTCCTCATCATCGCACACAACACAGAGGGCTTTATTGATCATGTGCTGATAATCACAAAGCGTTTCCACGTCCGCCCAATCCGCTATTTTTACGGCAATCATGGGCCACTCTTCAGCCATGGCATCCTCCAGCGCTGACTCAAAATTTTCATCCGCCGCAAGCACTTTTCCGTGGCCGGCATCGGGTTTAAGATAGGCAAGCTCCGTTCCAGTCGTAGCCGGAAGCATATCCGTAAATTCCGGATTGGGACGATTATACTCGGCACCTTCAAGGGCTTTTTTCAGCGCCGCAATATGGCCCTCTTCCGTGCCGCAGCAGCCGCCGAATATGGCGACACCCGCCTCAATAAACTGAGGAACATATTCAACAAAACGCTCCGGCGGGCAATCATACACGGCCTTTCCATCCACAAAATTGGGAAGCCCTGCGTTGGGCTTGGCTATAAGGGGAACTCTTGCGTAGCGGCGCAAGCGCTTAAGCTGGGGAACCATTTTGTCCGGCCCCATGGAGCAATTCAGACCAAACGCGCTTACGCCCATGCCCTGCATAACGGTTAAAGCCGCGGCCATATCCGTTCCGGTAAGGCTTCGCCCGCTTTCGCTGCTGGTGAACGTTACAAATATGGGCTTTTCGCTTACACTTCTTACGGCAAGCACGGCGGCCCTCGCGTCCGAAAGGGACATCATTGTTTCTATTACAAAAAGATCCACGCCAGCCTGCTCAAGACCGAGTGCCTGCTCCGTATATATATCCACAAGCTCTTCAAACGACGCATCTCCTATGGGAGCCAAAAAGCGCCCTGTGGGGGCCATATCTCCTGCCACAAGCGCGCGCCCGTCGGCCGCCTGCTTTGAAAGCGCGGCGAGTTTGCGGTTTATCTCCGCAGTACGGTTGAATATCTTTTGTTCCTCAAGCTTAAATCTGTTTGCGCTGAACGTGGGCGTATACAGCACCTGAGAGCCGGCATCAACATAAGCGCGCTGTATTTCAAGAATGCTTTCAGGATGCTCAAGCACCCACTCCTCCGCGCTTATATCCCCAGCGTAGCCGCGCTTTTGCAGCTGAGTGCCGGTTGCGCCGTCCAAAATAAGCGGAAATCTCAAATCCATTGTTACATCCTCCGTCTTTCGATTACTATTATGAAAACACCAGGTTATCCGTAAAAGCCGCGCTAAAATCCGGTCTGCCCGAAAGCTCTATATAATGGCACATATCGGATATTTTGCCAAGCTTATCCCAATATGCTTCGTCCAGCGCCAGCATTGATGCTCCCGCAAGCGATGTGTTTCCCATTGCTCGTATTTTGCCGAGGCACTCTTTAGGCAGCATGCCTATGCGCACGGCGCTTTGCGGCGCAATATAGCTGCCGAACCCGCCGGCAAGCTCCACGCTTTGAAGATCGCTCGCGCTTATACCGCGCTGCTCAAGCAACACTCTTATGCCGCCTGCGACAGCGGCCTTTGCAAGCTGCAGATTGCGCACATCCAACGCATTGAGATAAACATTATTCGTAAGCTGAAAAACGCCATTGCCGTTTTCATCCCGCGTAACATAGCGGCGCATATTCTCAGGAACATCCTCCGGCGGAAGCAAACGGCCGCCGGGGTCAATTACGCCGGAATCAAGTAATATTGCCGCAAGGTCTACCAATCCCGAACCGCAAATTCCCTTTGGTTCAGAAGTACCTATCACATCGAATAAAAAGCCTTTATCATAGCGCACATGGCTTACTGCACCCGCGATTCCGGGCATGCCGCAGCTTATTCCCGCGCCCTCAAATGCCGGGCCTGACGCAACGGCACAGCAGAGAAAACCGCTTTTAGAGCCAAGCACCATTTCGCCGTTTGTGCCTATATCGAGGAATAACCTTTCCCCCGTCATGTCGGCTATGCCGTCCGCGAGTATGCCCGATGTAATATCGCCGCCCACATAACCGGCAACACACCCGGCAAACCGCACTGGTATTCCTTCAAGCGGCGTTCCTGCGGAATTTTCAAACAGAGTTTGCGGCTTAAACGGCGCGCGCGCGATTGACTCAACCGGCCGATTATCGAATATATGCTGCATTACGGTATTGCCGGCAATTACTATTTCGCGCACATCGCCTATGATCTGATTTGCTTCATCAAGCGCTTCTTTCAGCAGAGCGATTATTTGCTTTCTTATTCTGTTTGAAAGCTCCGAAAGTCCGTTTTTATTCTCTATTGTGTACTGAATTCGGCTGATAACATCCGCGCCGTAGGCAGATTGGCAGTTCCAATCACGCTTTTCAGAAATCAGCCGCCCGGCCGAAAGTTCAAAAAGGCGCAGAACAACGGTTGTAGTGCCCAAATCGACAGCCGCGGCAAGACCGGATCGGCCCACTTGCGCCTTTGGCAGCGCGGCCAAGGAGCCGAGTATAACGCCGCCGGCATTTTCGTTTAGAATAACCTCATCATTATCCTGCGGAACTGTTTTACAGGCAAGGCGAGGAACCCCATTTACGTTCACCCGGCACTTGCCGCAGCGGCCTTTTCCTCCGCATGCCGCAGGTATTGAGTACCCTGCGTTTCTTAGCGCGGAAAGCAGGGTTTCACCCGGCTGAAAATCAATGCTTGCCGTAATTTTTCCCTGCCTGACCGTTATACTTGACATGCGTTCCACCCGCCAATATAATTGTTTAATAAACTTATTTTACGCATGAATGAAATTCACTGTCAAGAGGCATTACATATGGCAGACCTTTTTGTTTTAAGCCGAGAACTCGGCTTCTACGCCGCCGCCAATGTTAACATGGCCGCGCTTAATCCGCTTGAAGAAGTTAGGGCAATGTGCGCGGCTAACAAATGCGGAAGATACGGCAAAAGCTGGTCCTGCCCACCCGCCTGCGGCACGCTTGAGGAAGCCAGAAAACGCATGAGCAGATACTCAAACGGTATTCTGGTGCAAAGCGTAGGTGTGCTAAAGGATGAATTCGACTACGACTCTATGACAAAAGCAGGCGCCGAGCATAAGAGGCGCTTTTCTGATTTGGCAAGGCAGGCTCGCGTTCTTTATCCCGATTGCCTTCCGCTTACAGCCGGCAGCTGCACACTTTGCAAAGCATGCACATACCCCGATCGCCCATGCCGCTACCCGAACAAGAGATTTTACTCCATGGAGGCATACGGACTTTTTGTAAGCGATATATGCGAAAAATCCGGCCTTAACTACAACAACGGTGAGTGCACCGTAACATATATTTCCTGCATACTATATTGAGGAGGCAAACGAAATGTCCACACCCAAAGAGATTTTTCTTGAGCTGATAAAGCCCGACGGTCAACCCGAGCGGCAGCTTAAACAATACGAAGCGCTGCATTTATGCCTTTGCGACCCTATTAACGCCTACCTTCGCGGCAACCGCAAGCGCGGATCAATCAGCAAGGACCGCTGGGGTACAACGATAACATTCCCCGAGGACGCGCCCGGCTGCATGCCGCTGCACGGCGAAGGTATTACGGTTTGCCCCGATATTACCCGCTGGAAAGAAACAGTACACGCGCCTGATTTGGACGAAGCTTGCGCGATTGGCTGGGACGCCTGCAAGGATGAGGCCGAAAAAGCAAAGGCCGAGGGCAAGCTGCTTGCCGGCTTTATGGGCACAGGCATATTCGAGCAATGCCATTTTCTGATGGGCTTTGAGGACACGCTCACAAACCTTTATGAGCACCCCAAAGAAATGCACGAGCTTATAGAGATGATAACCGAATACCGCATAGATTATGTGCGCCGCCTTATCGACGGGCTTAAGCCGGATGCGATATTCTCCCACGATGACTGGGGAACAAAAACGGCGCTTTTCATGAAGCCCGATATGTGGCGCGAATTTTTCAAGGAGCCGTATCGCAAATTTTACGGATACATACGCTCCCGCGGAGTGATCGCGATTCATCATGCGGATTCTTACCTGGCGCCGATTATTGACGACATGGCGGAAATAGGCATACAGCTTTGGCAGGGCACGCTGCCGGAAAACGATATACCCGCTCTTCAAAGGCAGCTTAACGGCAAAATGACGCTGATGGGCGGATTCGGAGCGGCCATAGACCGCGCCGACGCTACCGAGGAGGAAATACTCGCCTATGCCAGGAACACTCTTAAGCAATGCTGCCCCGGCGGGCACTTTATACCCTGCATAACATACGGCATACCGGGCACAGTATATCCGCACGTAAATCAATACCTTGATCAGGCAATAGACGAATATAACGCCTCTCTTCACGTTCCCGCGGCTGCACTTCCGCCCATACCAAAGCGGATTCTGTCCAATAAAGCCGAGAACGCGGCTCAGGCAGAGCAAACTGCGGCCGAATCAACAAATGTTATAGACGGCATATCAAGCGCGATAGAGCAGGGACGGCAGAAGAAGCTGCTTGCGCTTTGCTCAAAGGCTTTGGATGAAGGATACTCCCCCGCGGAAATTATCTCCGACGGGCTGATACGCGGCATGAATAACCTGGGCGATGCTTTTTCCGCAAACCGCGCATTTGTGCCGGAAATGCTTATGGCCGCGCGCTGCATGAACGCCGCGATGGAGCTGCTTAAGCCGCTTATGAGCGGAGAAAGCGGCAAGCCGATAGGAAAGGCATGCCTTGGCACAGTAAAGGGCGATATGCACGACATAGGCAAAAACCTGGTCAAGATAATGATGGAAGGCTGCGGCATAGAGGTTATAGACTTAGGCGTTGACACAACGGCGGAAAAATTCGTTGAAACGGCGGTGGCAAACGGATGCAGCATAATAGCCTGCTCTTCCCTGCTTACAACCACCATGCAGGAAATGAGGCGCGTGGTTGAGCTGGTAAACGAATGCGGCATGCACGACAGGATAAAGATAATGGTTGGCGGCGCGCCCATAACGCAGGATTTCTGCGATGAAATAGGCGCCGATATGTATACGCCGGACGCGGCGGCCGCCGCACGCAAGGCGGTAGACATGCTGACCAGACAAAGCGCATAATAAACAAGCACAATAAAGACTAAAAAAACGGATCAAAGCCAAATTAAG
>CAZRHS010000020.1:0-26508 GCA_964600045.1 uncultured Clostridium sp. | reverse complement strand
TCAGGGTTTACGCAAGCTTGCCCAGGGAATTGGCGACAAGCGCGTTGTACTGCTCTTCGGTGAGCTCGCAATGGTAGAACAGCTCATAGTACTCGGCGGCCTTTTCATACATGTCGTAATCGGCAACATCGCCGTAGAAGAGCTTGGTCATCCAAAGCATACCAAGATAACGCTGAGCGGAAGGCGGGAAGCCCAGCCAGTTGTAAGGACCGAAGGGAACCTCGTAGTAGTTGCCCTCCTGAATGGCGCGAACGTCTTTCCACATTTCGTCTTCAGCCACGGTTGCGTAAACGCTGCCGGGAGCAAAGAGTATAACATCCGGATCCCAGGCAAGTATCTGCTCCATGTCAACCTCGTTGCCGGTACCCTTTGAAGAAGGATCGTCAACAACAGCCAGGTTGTCGCACAGCATGTCTATAACCTCGCCATGGTAGCTGCCGTTTGCTATAACGTTAAGGCCTTCGTCACCAAGGCAGTAAAGAACCTTTACCTTTTCAACGTTTTCGGTTATGCCGGAAATGAGGGAGTAGGTATCCTCGCAATAGGTGGCCAGAACCTCGGCCTCTTCTTCCATGCCGAGCAGGTCGCCAAGCTGCCTGTAAGCATCGCCCAGGGTGGCGAGAGTGGCGGTTATATGAACAAAGGGAATGCCGGTCTGCTCGGAAAGGGCATCAAGGTCTTCCTTAACGGTGGACTTGGGCTCACCAACGTCTATAACTATCTCCGCGCCGCTCGCGAGCAGGGTTTCAAGATTCAGTTCACCCTTGCCGCCGTAAAGCTGGCCAAGCTCGGGCAGGTTGTAATACTCGGTGGGGATATACTGGGCGGCTTCCTCGGTCCACGCGTTAGCTACGCCAACAAGCTTTTCGGGGCAAAGCGCGAATATGGCTATCTGCGTAAGGGGGCCGGAAATGGCAACCTTGGTTATGTTTGTGGGTATGGTAACGGTTCTGCCCGCGGAATCGGTAAATTCACGGGTTTCGCCATCGGTGCTCTCTATGGGGGCGGCCGTCTCCTCGGGAGCGGTGGTTTCAGCGGGTGCTTCGGTAGCCACAGCCTCGGTAGGCTCGGGGCTTTCGGTAACCGTTGCCTGGCATGCCATAAGGCTCATCATCATTATAAGAGCCAGAAGCAATGCTGCAAGTTTCTTCATTGTGGTTTCCTCCGATTTTTATTTGTTTATATGCGGAAATATCGCCGCACCGCAGGGCGTGGAAACCATGCTTGCCTCCATGCCGTACAGTGAGGAAATAAGACCTTCTGTTATAATACTGCCGCTTTCGCCCTGCGCTATGACCCTGCCGTCAAGCAGGGCAACCGACCTGTCGGCATACCAAAGGGCGTGCTGCGGATTGTGGGTTGATAAAAGCACGGCGTAGCCCTCTTCTGCAAGCGAACAGCAAAGCTCCATAACCCGCGCCTGATTGCCAAAGTCCAGATTGGCGGTGGGTTCGTCCATTATAAGCGCCCGTGAGGACTGGCATATCGCGCGCGCAATAAGCACCATTTGCTTTTCACCGCCGGAAAGGCGGGTGAATATCCGGTCGGAAAGATGCTCAACCCCCGCGCGCTTCAGCGCGGTGTGCGCCGCGTCAAGCTGCTCACGCTTGGGATTTGCGGCGAATGACAGGGCGCCTGTGGACCCCATAAGCACCATTTCCTCAACCGTATAGCCGAAAACGTCCGTATGGCTTTGGGGAATATACGCCGCGTATTTGGCAAGCTCTTTTGCGGAAAGGGTTTTAGCTTCGTGCGAAAAAAGCGTTACGCTGCCGCCGTAGGCCGTGTTCAGGCCCAATATACAGCTGAAAAGCGTTGTTTTACCGGCGCCGTTAGGCCCTAAAAGAGCGGTAACGTGCCCGGCCTCGGCCTTAAAGCTTACGCCCTTGAGCACCTCGTGCTCACCGTATGAAAATCTTAAATCCCGTGCCTCTATCATGCGCCCTTCCTCCGCGAGCATATAAGATAAATGAAGAAGGGTGCGCCTATGAAGGCCGTAAGTATGCCTATTGGTATTTCAACTGCGAGAAGATTCCTTGCAAGGTCATCAACTATCAAAAGAAATATGGCGCCAAGCAGCATTGATGCCGGCATAAGCCGCCTGTAATCGCTGCCGACAATTTTTCGTGCCATGTGCGGCACAACCAGGCCAACCCAGCCTATCATGCCTGCGCTCGCTATGCTTGCGGCCGTAATAAGCGTTGCCGCCGCTATAACAAGCATTCTAAGCCTTCTCGCGTTCACGCCCATTGTGCGGGCTTCCTCATCGCCAAGCGTTAAAAGATTAAGCCGCCAGCGGCAAATGAACAGCACCGCGCAGCCTATTACCATTGGAATGGCGGCCATCCTTACGGCGCTGTGCCTTGTGCCCGAAAGGCTGCCCATAAGCCAGTATGTTATGGCGGGCAGCTGATTGTTGGGGTCCGCGACCAATTTTATATATGATGTTCCGGCGGAAAAGAGCGAGCTTAGCATTATTCCCGCAAGTATAAGGTTAACTACGTTGTCCCCGCGCGCCTTTGATGCTATGAACATGGCCGTGAATACGGTTATCATGCCGAACGCGAACGCGCTTGCGGTAACAAGATAGCTTGGCGCGCCAAGGAGAATGGCAAGGGCCGCGCCGAACGCCGCCCCGCTTGATGCGCCCAGAATATCCGGCGATGCCATCGGGTTTTTGAACACACCCTGATACGCTCCGCCGGCGGCGCTTAGGCAGCAGCCAACCATGCACGCAAGAAGAATTCTTGGCAGGCGTATGTTTATAACGGCGCTTTCCATGCTGTTTTCCCATGTTTTATCAACCGAAACGAAGGGGAGACGGCTTATAAGAATTTTTATTGCCTCTGAAACGGGAACGTTAAGCCTGCCGAACAGCAGCGATATAAGGGCGGCGCAAAGCAAAGCCGCGGCAAAAAACCACAGGATATACCTACGCAGCGGCTTTTTTTTGATCATGTTCATGCACCGTCTCCTTATTTTACTGCCTGTAGCACATATTCTACCACATTAAAGCGTTATGTACAACAAAGAATAACGCCCGCAAAACGCCCTGATTTCGGCAAATATTGAAAGCTGATACAAAATTTGTAAAACTTGAAAAAAAGTCCTTGCATATATCGGAATAGGATAGTATAATATACAGCGTTGACGCGGTAAGCGTCATAATGGTTCGCTGGTGTAGCTCAGTTGGTAGAGCGCGTCATTGGTAATGACGAGGTTCATGGGTCCGACTCCCATCACCAGCTC
Source organism: uncultured Clostridium sp. (assembly GCA_964600045.1). Taxonomy (GTDB): domain Bacteria; phylum Bacillota; class Clostridia; order Christensenellales; family CAG-138; genus Phil1. The sequence continues at coordinate 23,259 of CAZRHS010000020.1, read as the reverse complement.
CACGCAAAATACCATCCGTCATGGATGGTATTTTTGTATACAAAATCAGGAGGAGGCCTGTATGAAGCATATACTTATCTGCGGCGCGAGGGGAGTTGGCAAGTCCACGCTTATTGCAAAGCTTATCGCCAAAGTTGATGCCCCGCTGTACGGATACTTTACAAAGCGCCTGGATAAGGCTGATGACGACGGCCTTTTTCCTATTTACTTATATCCTGCCTGGGTTAAGGACGAAGAGCGCGAGCGTGGCAAAGAAAATATGATTGGCCGATGCAGCGGCAAAATGCACGATGTACATGCGGAGGTATTTGACAAGTTTGGCGCTAAGTACATTCGCGCCGCAAAGCCGGGCGGAGTGATAATAATGGACGAGCTTGGCTTTATGGAAAGAAACGCGGAGGAGTTCAAGAGTGCCGTGTTCGGTGCGCTTGATGGGGACATTCAGGTTATAGCGGCGGTAAAGGATCGCTACGATGTGGAGTTTCTTAACGCCGTGCGTGCGCACGAAAAGGCACAGGTTTTTAATATTACGGAGCAGAACAGGGATTCTCTCTATGGCGAGATTTTGCCGCTTATAGCAAAAATATAAGGCCTTAGCTTGCTAAATGGGGCAAATTGGAATATAATAGCGAACAGTATTTATTATCCGGAGGTTGATTATGTTAAGATTGAGCGAACTGATGCGGGCTTATGAAGCTCACGCAGGCGAAATCGAGGTTGTAGGTTGGATCAGAACGGCACGCGAAAGCAAGAACGTTGGCTTTATAGAGCTTGGCGACGGCTCCTGCTTCAAGAATGTGCAGGTTGTTTACGAGACCAATAATATCAATCAGGACATAACCAAGCAGCTTAATACCGGAACCGCGATAGGCGTTAAGGGTGAGCTTGTGCTTACGCCGGACATGCCGCAGCCTTTTGAAATAAGGGCTAAGGAAATTTCAATCCTCGGCACTTGCGACAGCGACTATCCCCTGCAGAAGAAGAGGCACAGCCTTGAGTATCTGCGCACCATTCAGCACTTAAGGCCCCGCACGAATATGTTCCAGGCGGCGTTCAGGGTGCGCGGCGTTGTGGCGCAGGCCATACACCGCTTCTTTGACGAGCGCGGCTTCCTTTATGTTCATACTCCGCTCATCACCCCGAGCGACTGCGAGGGCGCGGGCGAGATGTTCCGCGTGACAACGCTTGACATGAACAATCTGCCCAAAACCGAGGACGGCAAAACCGACGACAGCAAGGATTTCTTCGGCAGGGAAGCTAATCTGGCGGTAAGCGGACAGCTTTACGGCGAGGCGTTTGCGCTGGCCTTCCGCGATATATACACGTTTGGCCCCACCTTCAGGGCGGAGTATTCATTCACCGCGCGCCACGCGGCCGAGTTCTGGATGATAGAGCCGGAGATGGCCTTCTGCGACCTTGAGGGAGACATGGAAGTTGCCGAGGCGATGGTTAAATACATTATCCGCACCGTTATGGAGCGCTGCCCGGACGAGCTTAAGTTCTTCAATAGCTTCGTGGACAAGACCCTGCTTGACAGGCTTACAAACGTTGTCGAAAACGATTTTGCCAGGGTAACCTATACCGAGGCCGTTGATCTTCTTAAAAAGTCCGGCGCGGAGTTTAAGTATCCCGTTGATTGGGGCTGCGACCTGCAGACCGAGCATGAGCGCTACCTGACCGAGCAGATATTCAAGCGCCCCGTATTCGTTACCAACTATCCCAAGGACATAAAGGCCTTCTATATGCGCCTTAATGACGACGGAAAGACCGTTGCCGCGGTTGACCTGCTTGTTCCCGGCGTGGGCGAGATAATAGGCGGCAGCCAGCGTGAGGAGCGCACGGACAAGCTTAAGCAGCGCATAGAGGAGCTTGGGCTTGATATGAGCCAGTATGACTGGTATATGGATCTTAGGCGCTTCGGCGGCGTGCAGCACGCGGGCTACGGCTTGGGATTCGAGCGCATTGTAATGTACGTTACGGGCATAGCGAACATAAGGGACGTGCTCCCGTTCCCCCGTACGGCTTCGAGCATGGATATATAATTATAATAATGAGAAGGGCGTGGCCGATACCACGCCTTTTTTGTATGCAAACAAAAAACGCCGTACCCGGTGAAGTCCGGGCGCGGCGCTTATAATTTAAGGCTTATTTATTCGGCGTCTACCTTTGCCATGTGAGCGATAAGCTCAACAACCTTGTTGCTGTAGCCCCACTCGTTATCGTACCAGGCGATAAGCTTTATAAAGTTCGGGTTAAGGCTTATGCCGGCGGTAGCGTCAAATATGCAGATGTGAGGATCGGTATAAAAGTCGCTCGACACAACGGGCTGATCGGTATAACCTATAATGCCCTTCCAGCGGTCGCTCTCGCTCGCTTCCTTCATGGCGGCGGTTATTTCATCATAAGTGGCGGCCTTTTCAATGCGGCAGGTAAGGTCCACTATTGAAACATCCGGAGTGGGAACGCGGATGCTGAGGCCGGTAAGCTTTCCGTTAAGCTCGGGTATAACCTTGCCCACGGCCTTGGCGGCACCGGTGGAGCTGGGAATAAGGTTATGCGCCGCCGCGCGGCCGCCGCGCCAATCCTTCTTGGATGTGCCGTCAACGGTTTTTTGCGTTGCGGTTATGGAATGCACGGTTGTCATAAGGCCTTCCACTATGCCGAACTTTTCGTTTATAACCTCCGCAAGGGGAGCCAGGCAGTTTGTGGTGCAGCTGGCGTTTGAAACAATGTTTATGTCCTTTGTGTATTCGTCGGTATTAACGCCCATAACGAACATTTTTGCATCGCTTGAGGGGGCGGTTATTATAACCTTCTTGGCGCCGCCCGCAAGATGCGCGGATGCCTTTTCGGTGGTTGTGTTCACGCCGCTGGACTCAACTATATATTCCGCGCCGCACTCGCTCCAGGGTACGTCGCAGGCGTTCATCTGCTGATAAACATGAATTTCCTTCCCGTTTACGATAAGCTTATCCTCTTTCGCGCTCACGTCGCCCTCAAACGCGCCGTGCACGGTATCAAACTTGGTCATGTAGGCCATGTAATCCGCGCTTATAAACGGATCGTTTATACCCACTACCTCCATATCCGGATTCTTTGCGCACACGCGCAGCACCAGCCTGCCTATGCGGCCGAACCCGTTGATGCCAATCTTAATTGCCATAAACTATATCCTCCATAAATAAAAATTTCTAAAATATAAATTCGGCTTATACAGCCGAAATTGATTTCCACACATGTAATAGTACCAAAAACAAAGAACTTTTGGCAATAGTTGCAGGGCTAATCAAGCATACGAATATGCAAGATTAACCATAAGTTCACATTATAAAACTCAAATTAATCCGTTCAGCGGTCTATATTTATTGTTTCGGCGGCTATGTAAAGCGGGCGGTTGCGAACCTCGTCATATATCCTGTTAAGGTACGCGCCCTGAATGCCTATTGCGACAAGCGTAAGCGCGTTTATAAGCACAAGTCCGTCCACGGCCCAAAGCCACGCCGCGCAGCCTACGGTTGCCGCGACAATTATAAGCGCAATAAGCCCAAGCACGCTCAGAACGCCGAGCGCAATGCCCGCGTAAAGCGCCAAGGACATAGGTTTATATGAAAAGCCCAGTATGCCGTCAAACGCCAAACGCAGCATTTTTTTGAGGGTATATTTGGTTTTGCCGGCCTGGCGCTCATGGCGCACATATTCAACGGGAACGGCCTCAAAGCCCATCCAGCCGCTCATGCCGCGAAGGAAGCGATTATGCTCCCGCATTTTAAGAAATACGTCGGCAACCTTTTTGTCAAGCAGCCTGAAGTCGCCCGTATCAAGCGGAATGGGGTATGCGCTCATGGCGTTAAGAAGCCTGTAGTAGCAGAAGGCGGTGAACTTTTTGAATATGGTTTCGCCCTCTCTTTTAAGGCGCTTGCCGTAGGCTATGTCCGCCCCGTTTTCCCAGGCCTTAACAAGCTCAGCTATAACCTCCGGCGGGTCCTGAAGGTCCGCGTCTATTATAATAAGGGCATCGCCGCGGGCGTTGTCCATGCCGGCGGTTACGGCAAGCTGGTGGCCAAAGTTTCTTGAAAAGCTTATTACGCGAACCTCGCTGTGCTCCTTTGCTATGGCGCGCAGCTGGCGCATGGTGCCGTCGCGGCTGCCGTCGTTTACGTATATTATCTCGTGGTCGTAGTCGCTCAGCGCGCGCATAGCCTCGCTCATGCGGGCATAGGACTGCGGCAGTACCTCTTCTTCATTAAAAACCGGAACGATGAGAGAAAGCAATTTCTTCATTCGAATAAACCTGCCTTTTCTGATTATACTATCCTATTATATCATTATTTCGAGTGTTCTCAACCAATGTTTACATTTTGGCTCATTGAGGGAATATGCCGGACTGTGATATACTATATAAACAAACAAGAAAATCACAGGATTCGGTATATATAATGAAACGATATCACAGACGGCGGCGCGGCATACGCCGCAGGCGCAGCCTTAAATCAACAATATGGGGGCCGATACTCGCGCTTTGCGCAACCGTTTTGGGCATTATCGGCATAATAGCGGCAATTGTGTTTGTGGGCCTGCCTAAGCTGCTTCCGCTTATAGGTGTTGAGTATCGCGCGCCGTTCGCGCCCACGCCTTCGCCAAGCCCCACCCCGGAGCCCACGCCAACGCCTAACCCAATGGATCTTTTTGACGCGGAAAGCGCGGAAGAAGAGGTTGTGTTCGACGAAATAAGGGACTATAAATGGTTCGGCGATCCTTATTTTTATAATGGCAAGCTTATTCTTACCGGCGGCAAGCTTATTGACGGAAAATCCGTAATGTGCGATTTGCTGCTTTGGGATCCGGAGGAGCGCACCGCCGAAAAGATAGACATAACGCTTGAAAATACGCACTTTATGTTCCCGAAGTTCAATGACGACTGGATAGTTTATCTGGACGCGAATTATGACGGCGGCGGCAAGCTTTGCGCCGTAAACAGGAACGACTCCACGCTTACGCCCGTAACCATAAAAACCGTGTATACCGGCCAATGCGAGCCGATGCTTTATGAAAACTATGTGGCGTGGATAGAGCGCACGGGTACGCGCATGGACAAGCTTTTCCTTTGCGACCTTACAACCATGGAAACAACAACGCTGCATATGTTCAGCAACAGCTCATACGGCCAAAGCCTGCCTTCGCTTGTGAACGGCGTGCTTGTTTGGGCGGATGCCGAAAAGAGCGGCTCAACGGACGATGAGGACACGAGCGTTATATACTTTGTGCGCTTAGGCTCAACATCAATAAAGAGCATACATACAGGGACCTACGCGCACGACCCCATATCAAACGGGCAGTACACGGCCTGGCTTGATTCGCACCATTCACCCGAGAGCAAGCTTTATTACATGGCTCAGGATGAAACCGAGCCTACGCTTGTGGCGGAAGGCGTTGTGCAGTTCGGCATGGGCAATAACTTTATAGCGTACTCTAAGGACGAAACAATATACCTTTACAGGATAGACAACCAAAAGACCTATAAGCTTTCCGGAGTGTACGAAACGGCGCAGTTTATGGGCGTGAGCGACGGCAAGGTAATATGGATGGACGTTACCAGCCGGGAGAGAGACATTCTTAAATATGCGGAGGTGCCGGACTGATGCCTAAGGGAGCGAAAACGGTATTTGTCTGCGGCGAGTGCGGCTACGAAAGCGGCAAGTGGCTTGGCCGCTGCCCGAATTGCGACAGCTGGAACACATTTGTTGAAACCGCGCCCGTGCAGCAGATTAAAAAAGGAATATCAACCCAGCGCGCTTTGCCCATGCGCGAGGTGCGCGCGGACGCGGCGAAAAGAATACCAAGCGGCATAGGCGAGCTGGACAGGGTGCTTGGCGGCGGCATAGTGGGCGGAAGCGCTGTGCTTTTGGGCGGAGACCCGGGCATAGGCAAATCAACCCTTCTTATGCAGATGGCGGGCTCGCTTACCGCGCAGGGGAGCGTGCTTTATGTTACGGGTGAGGAATCGGCGGCGCAGCTTAAGCTTAGGGCGGAACGCCTCGGCGCAAACGGAGACATGCTGCTGCTTGCGGAAACGGACATAACCGTAATAGAGGCGGAAATTGAGCGGATAAAGCCCGCGTTTCTTATAATAGACTCCATACAGACCATGTACTGCCCGGATATAGCCTCAGCGCCCGGCAGCGTGAGTCAGGTTCGCGAGGCAACATCCTTTTTGACACGCGTTGCCAAAACAACCGGCACGGCCGTATTCATAGTGGGCCACGTTACAAAAGAGGGCGCCATAGCCGGCCCAAGGGTGCTTGAGCACATGGTGGATACCGTGCTTTCATTTGAAGGGGACAGGCACGACGCGTTCAGGCTTTTAAGGAGCGTAAAGAATCGCTATGGCTCAACAAACGAGATAGGCGTTTTTGAAATGGGTGAGCACGGCATGGAGGAAATACCCGATCCTTCGGGCATGTTCCTTACCGGAACGGATGCCCCGGGCTGCGCGGTAACCTGCGCACTTGAGGGCACAAGGCCAATGCTTGTTGAGGTGCAGTCGCTTATATCAAACACACCTTTTTCAAACCCGCGGCGCATGAGCGCGGGGCTTGAGCTGAACAGGCTTATACTTCTGCTTGCGGTGCTTGAAAAAAAGGCATATCTTTCGCTTGCGGATAAGGACGTGTATATAAACGTTGTTGGCGGAATGAGACTTGAGGAGCGCTGCTGCGATCTGGCCGTTGCCATGTGCGTGGCGAGCGCCCTGCTTGAGGCACCCATGCCTAAGAATACCGTATGCCTGGGCGAAATATCGCTTACCGGAGAGGTGCGCGGCGCAAGCAGAATGGAAAAGCGAGCGGCTGAATGCGCGCGCCTTGGCTACGAGCGGCTTATAATACCGAGGCACGCAACCTTTAAGGCCCCGGGCGGAATAGAGCTTGTTCGCGTGGGCACGCTTGCCGAGGCCGTAAAGGTGCTTACGCAGGGGAATAAGTAAAATGGAAAATCAGGGCGCGAAAAACGGAAAAATTATAAAGGCCGCAATATGGGTATGCGTAATAATAATATCCATGGCGTATGTGTTTGAGGGCTGCGATATACATCGCCCGAGATCGTGGCTGATATTTGTTTTGCCGTGCGCGGCGCTGATTATATACGCGATAGTAAAATTCAAAGCCGACAGAAAGCGGCTTTATTGCACGGCGGGCAGCGCGCTTGCGCTGGCGGCAACGTATTTGGTTTGGACAAATGTTTCGATTAACGATTCGCAGGTAAGCATATGGGCAATTCAAAATATGTACCTTGCGGTGACGTTTGCCGTTGTGACCGGCGCGTTTTTCGCCAAATACATATTTGCTTTGGCAGTGTTCACCTCGTTTAACATAGGCATAGCCGCGGGGGACATTTTCGGCGTTTACTCGTTTGATCCGGGCGGCGGATTGCTGCACAACGGCTGGATAATTCTGTTTATCATATTCTTTGGCGCGTCATTTGCGGCGGCAATAGCGCAGCTGATATACGGAAAGATAAAAAGAGCGAAGGACCGCTGAAGCCCTTCGCTCATTCATTATGCTTTTATAAGCTCTATTTTCGGGTTTTCCTTGCTGCGGCGATAAAGCGTAAGCTTTTTGCCTATGCACTGCACCGGCTCCGCGTGAAGCCTTGCGGCAAGGGTTTCTATTGTGTCCTTGGGGCTTTCCGGCGCGGTTTCAAGCACGGTTATTTTTATAAGCTCGCGCGCCTCAAGCGCCGCGTCAAGCTGCTCCGTTACCGCGGGGGTAACGCCCGCCTTGCCTATTTGATACAGCGGCTGCAGCGTGTTCGCCATGGACCTGAGCTGCGCCCTTTGCTTGCTTGTCATAATATACAATCTCCTTCTATTTATTCAACAAAATCAAATTCCCATTCGCCCATGCGCACAACGCTGTTCTCATCCGCGCCGGCGGCACGCAGGGCATCTATAATGCCCTCTTTTATAAGGTACTGCTGGAAGCGGCGCATGGAGCCTTCGTCGTCGGCATAGGTGGTATCGAGTATATAATCCACGCTGCCGCCCGAAACCACGAACACGTCCCCGTCCTTTTCTATTGTGAAGCCGGGCTCGTACTTGTGACCTATGTTTATTTCCTCCTCCTCAAACTGATATGTTTTGGGAAGTGTCGCGAGCGTTCTTACAAGGCAGTCTATAAGCGCGTCAAACCCGCTTACGGTCGCGGCGGATACGGGGAATATTTCAACATCTTCGCCCGCAAGAGCCTCCTTCAGCTTTTCAAGGTTTTCTTCGGCGCCGGTAATGTCCATTTTGTTCGCGGCAACAACCTGCTTAAGCTCGCCTAAGCGGGCGCTGTATTTTGTAAGCTCGTTCTTTATTTTGAAGTAGTCGTCCGCGGGGTCTCTGCCCTCGCTGCCGGATACATCTATAACGTGCACAAGCAAACGCGTGCGCTCAATGTGCCTTAAAAAGTCGTGCCCAAGGCCCGCGCCGTCTGCCGCGCCCTCTATAAGGCCGGGGATATCGGCAAGCACAAATGTTTTATCGTAGCGCTTAACTACGCCAAGGTTAGGCGTAAGGGTTGTGAAATGATAGTTGGCTATCTTGGGCTTGGCGCTTGTAAGCACGGAAAGAATCGTGCTCTTGCCAACGTTCGGCAGACCTATAAGGCCAACGTCCGCTATTGTTTTAAGTTCAAGCTCAACTTCTCTTTCAAGCGTTTTCTGCCCGGGCTGAGCAAAGCGCGGGGATTGCTTGGCGGGCGTTGCAAAGCGGCTGTTGCCCTTGCCTCCGCGGCCGCCGAAAAGAACAATTTTCTGCCTGCCGGGCTGGCTTAAATCCGCGGCAATGGCGCCTGTTTCAACGTCCTTCACAAGCGTGCCCACGGGAACCTTTATTATAAGATCCTGGCCGTTTTTGCCGCTTGAATGGGATGCGCGGCCCTTTTCGCCGTTTTCGGCGCGGAAGAAGCGCGCGAACTTAAAGTCCAGCAGCGTGTCCATGTTTCCGTCCGCAACGAACACAACGTTTCCGCCGCGGCCGCCGTCGCCTCCGTCCGGACCGCCGCGGGTAACGAATTTTTCCCTGTGGAAGCTGGCGCAGCCGTCTCCGCCGTCTCCCGCCTTTATAACTATTCTTGCTTTATCAACGAACTGCATCGTTTTTCTCCGTTTTCTTTTGATTATTTATATATTCCCGGCAGTATGGCCTTACGGTGCATACATCGCATTTGGGATTGCGCGCGGAGCAGACGCGCCTTCCGTGGAATATTATCCAGTGGTGTGCGGCGGACCAATCCTCTTGGGGGATGTTCCGCATAAGCTGCTTTTCGGTGTTCTCAACGTCTTTCGCCTCGGCCAGGCCTATTCTGTTTGAAACGCGGAACACGTGCGTATCAACCGCTATTGCCGGAACGCCGAACGCGTTTGACACAACAACATTTGCCGTTTTGCGGCCGACGCCGGGCAGCTTGGTAAGCTCGTCGCGGTCCTGCGGAACCCGGCCGCCAAATTGATCAACAATTATTTTGCTCGCGGCGATTATGTGCTTGCCCTTTGTTTTGTAAAATCCGCAGCTTTTTATATATGGTTCAAGCTCCTCCTCACTCAGCGCGGCAAACGCCTCGGGCGTATTGTATTGACGAAACAGCACATCTGTTGCCTTATTCACCTGCTTATCGGTACATTGGGCGCTCAGCATGGTTGCCACAAGCAGCTCGAACGGAGACGAAAAATTAAGCTCCGGCTTAGCGTCCGGATATGCCTCTTTCAGCGCCAGAAGAGCATTTTGAATGCGTTCGGCTTTATCCTTTTTGCTTTCGCGCATATTTTCGCCCCTTTCCATAATAATACATTATAATTATATACGAACACAGGCACTTTTTGCAACACGGGCCGCCGCTTTAATTAAAAGAAGAATTCGATTTCAAGCTTTTTTCACATTAGTTTATATTGTCGTGCCGTGCCCCGGCGCGTATAGTATGGTATAATAAACAATGCGGGCGTATCCGCACTAAGCAACCGAAAGGACATTGATATATGGCAAGAGTCAGCAGCATTGGCGGCCAGGCCGTTATGGAAGGCGTTATGATGAAATCCCCCACGGGAATCGCGCTTGCTGTCAGGTGCGCGGACGGCACAATAGCCACCCGCAGCAACAGCTGGAAAACAAAGGCGCAGAAGGGCACGTTTTACGGGCTGCCCATAGTAAGGGGCGTTGTAACGTTTATAGAATCCCTTTCAACCGGCATGAGCACGCTTACGGAAAGCGCAAAGCTTGCGGGAGAGGATATAGACGAGGAACCGACAAAATTTGAAAAATGGCTTAGCGAAAAGCTTGGCAAATCCGTTGAAAGCATAGTGATAGGGCTTGCGGTAATATTGGCCGTGGCGCTCAGCGTTGGCCTTTTCTTCCTGCTGCCGCTCGGAATAAGTTCGCTTATATTCGGCAAGGCCGCAAGCGTTGCCGGTGTTTGGAAAAGCCTTACGGAGGGACTTATAAGGCTTATTATATTCATTGGCTATATAGCGCTCTGCTCAAGCATAAAGGACGTTAAGCGCACGTTTATGTACCACGGGGCGGAGCATAAAACAATCGCCTGCTACGAGGCGGAGGAGGAGCTTACCCCCGAAAACGCCGCCAAGCACTCAAGGCTGCACCCCCGCTGCGGAACCAACTATCTGTTCCTTGTTATGGCGGTGTCCATATTGTTCTTCGCGGCGATAGGCTGGAACGCGAACTTTCTTGTTCGCCTGGCGCTTCGCATAATATTCCTGCCCGTGGTGGCCGGATTGTCTTACGAGGTTCTTCGCTTTGCCGCGCGGCACGATAATTGGTTTACCCGCATAATCCGCGCGCCCGGCATGGCCCTGCAGCACCTTACCACAAAGGAACCCACAAGGGATATGCTTGAGGTTGCCATAACCGCATTTAACCTGGCAATGGATCCCAACTGGAAGCCTGATAATGAAAACGCGGAAAAAGAAAAAGCGGAGGAGTGCTCCGCTCAGTTGTCCGAATAAGGATATAAAAGCTTATAAAGCGTAGGCTCAAGCGAAAACTCATTCATCAGAGCCTTTGCCTCATCAAGAGCTGCCCGCCCGGTGCCGTCAAGTGCCGGGCGTTTTTTTATGGCGCGTATAAGCAAATTCTTTGGGGTATGGCTAAGGTCAACAAACTCCAGCACCTGCGTTTTATATCCCCGGCTTTCAAGAAGATTGGCACGGATGGCGTCCGTCATAAGGGCGGCCATGCGCTCCTTTATTATGCCGTAGCGGGTAATAATTTTAAGCGAGTTCGTTGATATCTGCGCGTTAAGCTCGTGCTGGCAGCAGGGCACGGAAAGTATCATTCTCGCTCCCCTGCAAACGGCGTTATGAAGGGCGTAGTCGGTTGCCGTGTCGCACGCGTGCAGCGTAACAACCATGTCCGCCGGGGCGTTAGCGTCGTATTCGGCAATGTCCCCGCGCTCAAAAGAAAGATTTGCGTAGCCGTAGCGCTTCGCGGCGGCGTTGCACTTGGCTATAACGTCCGCCTTAAGGTCAAGCCCGGTCATGCTTACGCTCATGCCCAGTATGTTCACAAGATAGTGATACAGCACAAACGTAAGGTATGATTTGCCGCAGCCGAAATCGATTATCCTAAGGGGCTTTGCGTCGTTGCGCTCAAGGCAGCCGTCTTCATTCAGCGCGTCCCGCACTATTTCAAGAAAGCGGTTTATCTGCGCGAACTTGTCGCGCATAGGCGCGGCCACGCGGCCCTCCTTTGTAAAAACGCCCATGTCGATAAGCGCGGGCAGGGGCTCGGTTTCGCTTAAAATATATTGCTTTTTTCTGTTATGCTCCTGCTGCGGCTGCTTGGGCGCCGTGGCGGAGAGGGGCTTTATCATATACGTTGCCTCGTCATAGCCCTTGTTTATCATTATTATATGCTCATCTTTATCGGTGAATGCGTTAATCTGCCTGTATGAGCGGCGCGAAAGCTCATCAATAAGCGCGCTTTCAAGCTCACCTGAAGATATATTCTGATGAAACGCCTGCTTTTCGCTGTATCTGCTTATATGGTATCCTTCGCCCTTAAGCTCAAGCGTGCAGCGGCGGTATTCCGCGCTTTTGGCGGGCTTTGAAAGGATTATCCGTGTGGGTTTTGCGACCGAAATTTTATTTGCGGCGGCCTGTATAGTAAGCTTCATGGTCTGAAGATTCCCTTCGCTTTAATATCTTTGATAAGAATATAATACAATCGGCTGTCGCGCAATGTCAAATACGCGAAAAAGGTTATTATTGTGAAAAAACGGTACAGCTATTGCATAAAAAGCAAAGTGGCGTTATCATCAAGAAAAAAGAAACCGGAGGATAAGTATGGATATAACCAAGCACGGATTCAGGCTCGTCTCTTCAGAGGAGCTTAAGGAGATAAAGGGCACGGCCGATATTTATAAGCATGATAAAAGCGGCCTTACCATGGTGCATCTTAACTGCGCGGATACAAACAAGTCCTTTGCGATGAGCTTTTGCACCCCGCCCGAAAACAGCACCGGTGTGCCGCACATATTGGAGCACAGCGTGCTCGCGGGCAGCGATAAATACCCCGTAAGGGAGCCGTTTGTGGAGCTTATGAAGGGCTCACTGAACACATTCCTTAACGCCTTTACGGCGGGCGACTGGACAATGTACCCCGTAGCCAGCCAAAATATGCAGGACTTTTTGAACCTTGTCGATGTTTATATGGACGCGGTGCTCAATCCCCTTATTCACTCTACGCCCGAAATATTCTGGCAGGAGGGCTGGCATTACGAGATAAACGACGATAAGCTCAGTATAAACGGCGTTGTTTATAACGAAATGAAGGGCGCCATGTCCGCACCCGAGCGGGTTATAGAGCAGGAGCTGCAAACCGCCCTGTTTGACAATTGCTACGGCGTGAATTCCGGCGGCGACCCCGCGGTTATACCGGAGCTTTCATACGAAGCTTTCTGCAGCTTCCACAAAAAGCTTTATCATCCTTCAAACGCCCTTATGTTCCTTTATGGCGATATGGATCTGGACAAGGTGCTTGCCCTTGCGGACGGCTACCTTTGCAATTATACCCCCTCAACGCGTGAGCATGTGGGCAGCGCGACCAAGCTGACCGCGCCCAAGCTTATCACAAAGCAGTATCCCATAAACGCCGGCGAGGATCCGGAAGGCAAGGCGCTTTATACTCGCGGCTGGGTGGTTGACCACCGCTGCACGAAGGAGCTTTTCGCCATGGATGTGCTTAAGGACGCCCTGTTTAATGCCGAGGCGGCACCCGTTAAGCGCGCCATAATGCAGAGCGGCGTTTGCGGAAACGTTGAGGCCGGCGGGGACAGCAGCATAAAGTACCCTGTATATGAGCTTGTTCTGAACGACGTTGATGCGGATAGGTTCGACGAGATTAAGGAAATAGTCGATTCCACAATAAATGAGATTGCCAAGGTTGGTCCGGACAGGAAATTGCTTGAGGCCTGCCTGAACCGCTATGAGTTCGGTCTGCGCGAGGAGCCTGCGTATTATCCCAAGGGAATCGCCCTGGGCATGGAGGCCGCGTCAAGCTACATTCATGATGACGACCCCATTTCCGGCCTGCGCTACGAGGAAACGCTTAAGTTCCTGCGCGAGCAGCTTGATACGGATTACTACACCAACCTTATAAAGAAATACTTTATTGAGAATACCTGGCAGGCGGAGGTTCGCCTTGTGCCCGAGCCCGGCCTCGGTGAGAAAAAGGAAGCCGAAAATGCCGAGAAGATGGCCGCGCTTTACGCTAAGCTTACCGATGAGGAGAAGGCAAAGATAAAGGCCGATCAGGAAAGGCTGAGGAAGCGCCAGTCCACGCCGGACAGCGAGGAAGCGCTTGAAACCATACCTCAGCTTAAGCTTAGCGAAACCGGAGACGGCCCCAAGCCCATAGAGGCGGAGAAGAGAGATCTTCTGAGCGTGCCCACATACGTGAACGGCATGTTTACCGGCGGCATATCATACATTACCCTTATGTTTGATGCCTCCTGCCTTACCAAAGAGGAAATACCCTACGCGAGCCTTGTATGCAAGCTTCTTGGCGACATGAGCGCCGGTGAGTACGGCTTTGAGCAGCTTTCAACCGAGCTTATGCTGAATACCGGCTCCGTTGGCGTCAAGCTGAGCGCATACCACAGGGCAGGCGAAACGCAGGTGCATCCCTATGCTCTGATAGGCATAAAGGCGCTTACCTCAAAGCTTCAGGATGCTATACCCGCCATCTGCGCCATGCTTACGGATACGCACTTTGATGAGCGCGACAGGCTTAATGAGGCCATAAGCATGATAGCGGCGGAAAACCGCTCCGCGCTTATAGAGGCCGGCAACGGCATTGCGATACTGAGGCTTGGATCATACTTTGATCCCGCGGCAATGTATGCGGAGCTTGCGGGCGGATTGAGCTTCTTTGACTTTATTAAAAAGTTTGCCGCGGCGGACGAGGCGGAATTGAGCGAGCATATTGCAAAGCTTGAAGCCGTGGCCAAAAAGCTGTTTGTTCGCGCGAATCTCAGCGTTATGCTCTCAGGTGAACAGGAGCAGTACACTGCGGCAAAGGAAGCCATCGGCAGGCTGATAGATGCGCTTGATGAGGGTGAAAAGCAGGACAACCGTCCCGCGTTTGTGAAGAACCCCAAGAATGAGGCCATAATGACCCCGGGTGATGTGCAGTACTGCGCCGAGGGCTACGACATGGCGGAGCTTGGCTTCAGCTACGACGGAGCGACTGCCGTTATGAAGAACATACTCTCCACCGACTATCTGTGGAACAGAATTCGCGTACTGGGCGGAGCGTACGGCGCGCACCTGAGAATAAGCCAGTCCGGCACATTTGTGCTGTGCAGCTACCGTGACCCGAATCTTGAGAACACATACAAGGTATATGACGGAATGGCCGAGTACCTTGAAAAGTTTGACCCCAGCCGCAGGGAAATGGACAAATATATTCTCGGCACGCTTCAGGAACTTGACGCGCCCAAGGTTGGCCAGGCTGCGCATGATGCGGCGCTGGCGAATTACCTGGGCGGTTACACCAAGGAAAAGCAGAAGCAGCTGCGCCGCGATGCCATAGCAACCGAGGCTAAGGATATCCGCGCCAAGGCCGCCCTTGTGAAGGCCGTAACCGATAAGCACTTTATCTGCACCGTTGGCAACAGCGAAAAGATAAAGGCCGCAAAGGATATGTTCAGCACCGTAATAGACGGCTAAAACCAAACAAATCAGGCTAAAACAAAGGAGCGGCGAGTGCCGCTCCTTTAGTTTGGAAATTCTTCTTACATTTTGTATTTTTCCATATCAACCCGACCATCGGGAAGAAAACCAACACCTTCGGCTTCAAGCATGGCACGCCGAAGCTCGGCATGGCCTCCGCCGGCAATACTGCCGTCTGCCTTTACAACGCGCTGCCATGGTATATCATCGGGGCTTTGGCGCATTGCCCAGCCCACCTGACGCGCTCCGTGCGGGCAACCGAGTATTTTTGCAATTTCACCATAGGATATTACGCGGCCCTTGGGAACTTGCCGCACAATTAAATAGACTTTCTCAAAAAAGTTAGGTTCCATATTATAAAATTCGGGGCAGGGAATAGTATCTCTGCCCCGATTCATTTTGATTATATCGCGCGGGTGTAGCGCTTAAGCCATTCGCGCTCGTCCTCTTCCATAAGCGGGGCAAGCGTTTTGTAAACAAAGCTGTGGTATTCGTTGAGCATGCGCTTATCCTCGTCGCTGAGCAGGGCGGGATCGATGGCGTCCAGATCTATGGGCGCGCAGGTCAGCGTTTCAAAATACATAAACTGGCCGTACTCGTTCTTTTCGCCCTTGCGGCAAACAAGCAGGTTCTCCGTGCGTATGCCGTGGCTGCCCTCTATGTATATGCCGGGCTCATCGCTTGTTACCATGCCCTCTTCAAATACGCAGGAATCTATGCGCTCCGGCACAACCTTCCAGCGGAAGCCGTTGGGCCCTTCGTGCACGTTAAGCAGGTATCCTACGCCGTGGCCGGTGCCGTGCTTGTAATCAAGACCTTCTTCCCACAAAGGACCGCGGGCAAGAACATCAAAGTTAAGGCCGCGGCAGCCGTAAAGGAACTTTACGTTCGCAAGGCGCAGCATGCTGCGCAGTACCAGCGCGAAGTGCTTCTTTTCGTCATCCGTAAGCGGACCTACGGCGATTGTGCGGGTTATGTCCGTTGTGCCTTCGTAATACTGTCCGCCGCTGTCCACAAGCAGGAAGCCGTGCGGCTCAACGGTAAGGTTGCTTTCCTCAGTGGGCCCGTAGTGCGGCAGAGCGGCATGGGGGCCATAGGCTGAAATGGTGCCGAAGCTAAGACCAAGGTTGCCGTCGGTAGCATAGCGCATGGAGTCTATCTTTGCGGCGGCGGAAAGCTCGCTCATAGGCTCCTTGCCAACGGTTTCCTTAACCCAGCGCATGAAGCGCGTTACGACAAGGCCGTCCTTTATATGCGCCTTGCGCATGTTTTCCACCTCAACGGGGTTCTTTATGGCCTTCTTGAGCTGCTCGGGGTTAACCTCGTCAACTATTATGGCCTTTTCGGAAAACTTTTCATAAAGCGCGTAGTTTACGGAAGCGGAGCTGAGCAGTATGGCATCGCCCTCGTCATAGCGGGATGCAAAGGAATAAATATCGTTATACGGCAGCAGCGTAACGCCAAGCTCCTTTAAATATTCCTTTACGCAGAAATGGAACTTTGTCTCGTCCGCAAAAATATATGCCGCGTCACGCTCTATAACGGCGTATGAAAGGAACACGGGATTGCACTCCACGTCTCCGCCGCGAAGATTGAAAAGCCAGGCTATATCATCAAGCGTGCTGAGCACATGCGCGTCCGCGTCCTTTTCAACAAGCACTTTTCTTATATCATTAAGCTTGTCCTTCGCGCTTACGCCAACGCTGTCCGTGCCCAGAACATATACCGGGGACGCGGGCAGGGCGGGACGATCCTCCCAAATGTCGCCCACAAGGTCCATATCCTCTTCAATGGTTATGTCCTTTGCGGAAAGTATCTTTTCAAGGCGCATGGCTGTTGCGGCGGGAACGGTACGGCCGTCCATGCCCACAACGCTGCCCTCGGGAAGGGCGGCTAAATACTCGGTTGTTGTGGGCACGCCCTCTTCACCCATCTTCATAAGCTTTATGGGGCTGCCCTGAAGCTGCTCCTCGGCCTGAATAAAGTAGCGCCCGTCAACCCAAAGCGCGGCCTCGGTCATGGTTACTATAAGCGTACCCGCGGAGCCGGTGAAGCCGGAAAGATACTGCCTGGACTTGAAATACGGGTTTACGTACTCGGACAGATGGAAGTCCGCCGTGGGCACATAGTATGCGCTCACGCCTTTTTGCTGCATAAGCGCCCTAAGGCGCGTAAGTCTTTCGGCAATCATCTGTGCGGCAGCTCCTTTTGCTTAAGGCAGGCGCAGAGCAGCTTAACGGCATTGTCCACGTCCTTCATGTCAACCGTTTCAACGGGGGTGTGTATATAGCGGGTGGGGATTGAGATGCAGCCGGAAAGTATGCCGCCGCGGGTGCGCTGAACCGCGCCCGTGTCCGTGCCGCCCGCGCGCAGAACCTCGCGCTGATAGGGAATATTGTCCGCCTCGGCCGCCGCTTCCATAAACGCGCGCACAACGGGGGGAACTATAACGGAGCTGTCCATAACCTTTACGGTGGGGCCGCAGCCAAGAGAAACCTCCATGCGGCTGCATTCGGGTATATCGCCAACGCCGGTTACGTCAAGGCTGATATTAAGGTCGGGCTCAATAGCGTAAGCCGCGGGGCTTGAACCGCGAAGGCCAACCTCCTCCTGAACGGTGAATACGGCATAAACATCGTGCTCGCTCTTCATCTGCTTCATGGCCTCGGCTACTATGGCGCAGCAAATCCTGTCGTCCATGGCGCCGCAGGCGGCGCGCTCGCCAAGCTCAACATAGTTGGTAACGTAAACGGCCATGTCGCCTATGCTTACCTTCTTTTCGGCCTCCTCGCGGCTTGAGCAGCCAATGTCTATATAAAGCTCGTTGAATGTGGCCTCGTTCACGCCGTGCTTGGCGGTATTCTCAAAATAGGTAACGCCCTTTACGCCGTTTTCAAACACAACCTCGCGCGCGGTGGCGATAATGGGGTTCACGCCGCCAACGCGGGCAACGCGCAGAAAGCCCTTTTCGTCTATCGCGACAACTATGAAGCCAATCTGGTCCATGTGCGCGCTGACCATTATCTTTTTGCCGCTTGTGCCGCGCTTGTGGGCGATAAGGTTGCCCATGGCGTCGCGGTATACCTCATCCGCATAGGGGGCTACATATTGCTTTATAACCTCGGCGGCCTTGTCCTCGCGTCCGGAGGGGCCGTACGCGCCGAGAATGTTCTTTATCATAGTTATATCCATAAATCAAAGCACCTCGTTGAATTTTTTGTTCTTTAGGAAAGCATCGGCCAGAGCGTAAGCGGCGTTTATATCGTCTATGTCCGCCATGCTCGCCGGGGAATGGATATAGCGGCAGGGCACGGAAATGCAGCCGGTTTTGCAGCCCGCGCGCACGCGCTGTGCGGGGCCCTGATCGTTTGAACCGGTGGTACCCTGCCTGGGCTGCCACTTTATGTTGTTTTCCTTTGCGGTTTCGCAAAGCGCCTTGAACATATCGGGCGAAACTATGGTGGCGCTGTCCATAAAGGATATGGCCGCGCCGTGGCTCATCTTTGTTACGAAGCCTACGTCCTTAACATCCGGCATGTCGTTGGCGGTGGTGCCCTCAAGTATTATTGCCACGTCGGGAGCCACGTTGTACGCCGCGGCGTACATACCGCGAAGGCCGATTTCTTCCTGAACGGTGAAGGCGGCGTAGAAATCGCAGTCGTAATTATTTTCAAGAAGCTGCATAAGTATGGCGCAGCCTACGCGGTCGTCAAGAGCCTTGCCCAGAACTCTTTTGCTGCCAAGGCGCTTAAACTTGGTGGCAAAGCCTATCCTGTCGCCGGGCTTAACGTATTTAAGCGCGTCGTCCTTGTCCTTTGCGCCTATGTCAACGAAAAGCTCGCTGTGGCTGAGCACGGTTTTGCGGTCCGCGGCGGTTTGCAGGTGAATGGCCTTTGCGCCTATAACGCCCTCGATCATATCGTCGCCCACAAGCACGCGCTTTGAAACAACCACGCGGGAGTCTATGCCGCGCTGACCGTATGCCAGAAGGCCGTTGTCAAGCACGCCTATAACCATCATGCCAACCTCGTCCATATGCGCCGCGACCATAACGCGGGGGCCCTTGCCGGGCTTATGCACAACCAGGTTGCCCATGGCGTCCGTTTTCATTTCAAGGCCTTCTATGCCCGAAAGCTCGGCCTTTATGTAGCGGCGAACACGGCCCTCGTCACCGGGTAAACCTATAAGGTTGGAAAGTTCTTCTAATCGTCTAAGCATAGCTTTTCCTCCCAATCCGCGCCTATGTTCTGAGCGAAGCGCGCTATAACCTTGGCGCAGTTCTTAAGCGTTGTAAGCGAAATTTCCTCAACGCTCGTGTGCATATACCTGAGCGGCAGCGATATAAGCCCGGTGGCTACGCCGCCCATCTCAAATTGAGTGTGCCAGGCATCGGTTCCGGTATTCGCGGGGGCTACGTCGTAATCCCAGGGAATGTACTGCTCGTCCGCGGCGGCGGTTATCATCTTGAACATCTTGGGGTGTATGTTCGGGCCGCAGGTTATGGAAACCTTTTCTATGTCTATCGCGTCAAAGGGCTTTATGCCCGGGGTGGGCGCGTGGCAAACGTCCATGGCTATGGCCATGTCGGGCTTGGCGTTCCAAACGCTTGCGCGGGCGCCGCCGCCGGCGCTTTCCTCCTGCACGGTGGCGCAGAATATAACCTGGCAGTCCAGCTTTGTTTTCTTAAGCAAATCCATGGCCTCGAGCATAACGGTTATGCAGGCGCGGTCATCAAATGTTTTGCCGGCAACTATGTTGTTCTTAAGCTTCATAGGCGGCAGCAGAGCGAACGTTACATTGTCGCCCACGCGAACAAGCTCCTTCACCTCGTCCGCGTCAAGCCCGGTATCGCATACCATATCGTCTATGGAATACGGCTTTGTATCGTCCCCGGGCTGCTGAAGATGCGGGGGAATGGCACCGACAACGGCGTTGAGCACCTTTTTGCCGTGCACAAGCACCTCGCTGCCGGGCAGCACGCGCGGATCAACGCCCGCAACGGAGCGGATGCGCAGCAGTCCGTCGTCCTCAACGGCGGTTACCATCATGCCAACCTCGTCCATGTGCGCCTGTACCAGCAGCACCGGGCCGTGATCACCGATGCGCGCGTAGGTGTTGCCCATAGGATCGATAAAAATATCGTCCGTATAGGCTTTGTAATATCCCTTGACAACCTCGGACACGGCAACCTCGTTGCCGGTTACGCCCGGCTTGGTGGTCAAAGCGGATAGCGCCTCAAATACATCCATAAGCGTTTCTCCTCCTGTTTAATCGGCTTTTATTGAAAAGTGATAAGCTTATTAACCTACGGTTTCCTTTATAAGCCTAAGGGCGTTAAGGTGAGTTATCTTGTCCACCTCGTCCGCGGTGAAGCAGGTATTAAAGGCCTCTTCAAGCATGGGGAAGCCTTGTACGCCGCCGAACTCAAGGTCGCAGCCAATGCCGTCAAAGTCGCTGCCGAGAGCAACTATGTCTATGCCGGCCTTGTCGGCCATGTAGCGCGCGTGGCGCACAACATCCGCGCAGTAGGTGTAAGAAGCTTTGTCCACAAGGAAGTCGGACGAGAAGTTAAGGCCTACAACGCCGCCCTTGTCGGCAACGGCGCGCAGCATATCGTCGGTAAGGTTACGCATAACGGGGCAGA
Organism: uncultured Clostridium sp.; assembly: GCA_964600045.1. Taxonomy (GTDB): domain Bacteria; phylum Bacillota; class Clostridia; order Christensenellales; family CAG-138; genus Phil1. The sequence continues at coordinate 2,390 of CAZRHS010000020.1, read as the reverse complement.
GGGCCCTGGCGTTTGAATGGGAAGCGGTGAAGGGCTTGGAGGAATATTTTACAACGTCCCAGAAACCGCCGTCGCTCAGATGCGCGGTATCTATTATCATGCCAAGCTCGTTCATGCGCTTAACAACCTCTATACCGAAGGGCTTAAGTCCGCCGTTGGGATCAAGGCAGTTGGGGAAGCCAAGGGTGTTCTCCTGGTTGTGGGTAAGGGTGATAAGCCTTACGCCGCGGCGGTACATTTCATCAAGCCTCTCAATTTTGCCGTCGAGCGGTACGCCGTTTTCAATTGTCATCATGGAGGACATAACGCCGTCCGCAATGTTCTTTTCAATGTCCGCGTATTTGCCGATGGGGCGGATCATGTCCGCGTTGGCGGAAACCTGACGGTCGTAGCAATCGGCGGCGTTGTTGAAGAATTCCCACTCATCCGCTTCGCCGCTACTTTCGGCTATGTACTTCATGGGCGGAATATACAGCGCAAGGCACTGAAGCAGGCTGCCCGCCTCTTTCATGCGGACCAGGTCCAGCATACCCGTGGGATTGGAACGCAGGCTCTTGTGCTCCTCGTCCCTCATAACCTCGCACACTATCGTGTCGCAATGCAAATCTACAAAACGCATTTTACTCATTGTTTATTTCTCCTCCATCTTACGCGCAACTGCCGCGCGAAAATCATCCATTGTTTTGTTGTGGAATTTCCACCAGTGTTCAGGGTCCAGATGACCGCTTGCCGTGCCGCGAAGATACCCCTCGCGGTGGCTGATTATTTCGTTTATCTCAATTGTGGGATACTGCCTTATAAGATACGCGCAGAGCTCAACGGCGTTGTTCCATATCCGGTCAAAATACGGCTGAAAATGAGCGGTATCGTAATCGACTATGTCAAAATCGCTCGTGTAGATCATTCCGGCGGGTTCGCACAGCTCAATGCCTATGTGATCGTTGTTGTCCGATCCTCCGGCATGCCAGCCGCGCATATCCCAGGGCAGGTACTGCATAACGGTTTCGTCATCCGCAAAGGCATGCACGCATACCTCGCGCCCGTTCTGCTCGCTTGCGGGTTTGTTCCAAAGATCATACCACACGCCGGAGCGCATGCCCGGCTCTGCGGTGCTGTGAATGGTTATGCCGCGGGGAGTGATGGTACGTCCTGACTTATAGCAGTCGTTTTCGGTCATAAGCTTGGTTATAATGTTCAGCATATATCCTCCGATTTAGGCAAAGTGAGTATAAAAATACCTCAGCTTGATTATACTACACATTTTTTGATAAATAAAGGGTATCTAACCGCTATAGTTAAAGCCAAAAAGCAATAGAAATGCAAAATAATATATGTTATAATCAAACCATGAATAAGAAACAGATGCAAAGCAATTTAATGTTGGTACTCGTGGCGATTATATGGGGCACGGCTTTCGTGTTTCAGCAGATGGGCGGGGACTCTATGAGCGCGTACTCTTTCAACGCGCTGCGTTCACTTGCCGCGGGTATAGCTTTGCTTCCGCTTATAGCGTTCAACAATGCCAGGGCAAAGAAAAACGGTCAGGTGAGTGAGGCTGACCCCAAAGCGAAACGCACGCTTATTATAGGCGGTCTGGTTGTTGGTACGGCATTGGCGGTGGCAAGCGCGCTGCAGCAGCTTGGCCTTGGCTATACAACCGTTGGCAAGGCCGGGTTTATAACGGCAATGTACATTGTGTTCGTGCCCGTGTTCGGAATTTTCCAGCACAAAAAGCTTCCTGTTACGGTTTGGATAAGCGTTCTGCTCGGCGTTGTGGGATTGTACTTCCTTTCAATGTACGGCACCGGCAGCTTTTCACTTGAAAAGGGAGACACGCTTGTGCTCCTCTGCGCATTCGGATACAGCGCGCACATTCTTTTGATAGACCATTTTTCGCCCAAGGTGGACGGCGTGAAGATGAGCTGCATTCAGTTCTTCACCTGCGCCGTTGTTTCCGCCATATTCATGCTTATAGACGGCAATATCCCTTCCTGGGAGAATATAGGCGAAGCGATTATACCTATTCTTTATACCGGCGTAATGTCCAGCGGCGTTGGCTACACGCTGCAGATTATTGCCCAGAAGAATACCGAGCCCGCCGTTGCTTCTCTACTGATGAGCCTTGAAAGTGTTTTCTCGGCCCTTGCAGGCTGGGTAATGCTTGGACAGGGATTCTCCGGCCACGAGTTTGTGGGCTGCGTTATAATGTTCGCGGCGATAGTGCTTGCTCAGCTGCCGGACCTTCTGGCCGCAAGGAAGAAAAAGGACAAGGCCGCGTAAAACAAAAAGTGACTTATACAAAAAATCTCCGAGCGATCGGAGATTTTTTTAATTATATAGGCTTTGTCAATTCGGATAAGCTATTTAATGTCCTGCAGAATTTCATCCTT